>CAZXGY010000223.1:0-3017 GCA_964640455.1 uncultured Sulfurovum sp. | reverse complement strand
GCATTGGGTGCATATTTTTCCATAAAACGCTCACCTAGAGAGTTAAAGAGTCTACCACCTTCACCACGTGCAGCTTCAGAGATAAGTACGCCTGAACCACCAAGTCCACTCGGGTGGAACTGTACAAACTCCATATCTTCAAGAGGAAGACCATGACGTGCAACGATAGAGAGAGAATCTCCTGTGTTTGCATGTGCATTTGAGTTAAATCTATAAGCTCTACCATGCCCACCTGTAGCAAACATCGTTACTTTAGCGTTAAAGATAGCTGGTTGTGAATCTTTAATGTTATACGCAACCACACCAGATACTTTTCCATCTTCATAAAGTAGGTCACCTGCGTACCACTCATCATAGACTTCAATACCTGCACGGTCTGCTTGTTCATAAATAGTTTGAAGTAGTGTAAGACCTGTTCTGTCTTTTGCATAACATGCACGAGGTTCAGACTGTCCACCAAAAGGACGTACAGCAATGTTACCTTCTTCATTACGTGAGAACACAGCTCCCATACGCTCTGCCCATCTGATCGTCTCAGGTGCTTTAGAACACATAAGCTCTACACAATCCTGATCAGCCAAGTAGTCAGAACCCTTTACTGTATCGAACTCATGAAGTTCAGTAGAGTCATCTTTTCCAAGTGCAGCATTAATACCACCTTGTGCAGCACCTGAATGTGAACGTAGTGGGTGAAGTTTTGTGATAACAGCTGTTTTCTTACCTGCTTCTGTAAGTTCTTTTGCAGCAGCTAAGCCTGCTAATCCAGAACCAACGATAACAGCGTCATATTCGTAGATTTTTATATCTGAGTTTTTGCTCATAGTATCTCTATCCTTTTCATAAATATAATGTTTACATTTTAGCGTAAAACAGTTTAATATTAGAAGAAATGAAGGCGGGTTTTTTAAAGGGTGTACTAGGTGTGACCAAGTCACACCATAAACAAATAAGAATATTTTAGAGATACAATCTACTTAGATAAAGTAGGTTTATATTTAACATATAAAATAGTTATACGTATGAAAGTATTTATGCTGCTACTTTACTCGCTTGTGCTACAAAATCTTCAGCAGAAATAAGTTCAAAACCTATGATTTTTCTTCCAATAACATTTTCTATCTCTGAGAAGTAATCTACAAACATCTCGTAAGATGCTTCATCTTCTACTACAAGCACTTCTGCACCAGTATCGTAGGCTTCTAGCAGCGTAGTACCTGCTTTTTTAAGTGCTAAGTCTTTGTTATCTGCCAAGATAGAAAGCCCAGAGAGTTTATTTTTTCTATCTATTTGTACTTCATTCGTACTCATATCTACAATGATTTGAGAGATAACATTCTCATTTTTATGCTCTTTACCTGCATAGTAAGCGATGTTTTTATCTTGAAGATTTTCTATTGTTTTAGTTTCTCTTTTAGCTTTTGTTTCTACTTTTTTCTTACTCTCCATACCAAAACGACTTTTAATCATATCTAGCAGTGAAGGGTGTTCATGCTCATCATTTTTTACCATATGTTTAAGAGAAGCTATAGCCTCAGTATGATCTTGGGCATTAAAAAGATTATTTTCATATTCACAGTCTAATAGTCCTGAGTGTGGAGAAGTGATAGCATCCAAGATAACTTCTTTGTGCTCATTCTCTTCACTTATCATTTTATGTGCAAGTACTAAGATAGCATCACCAATATATTCACGGTCAAAATTCTCTGTCTCAGACGCATAGTGTAGGGCATAGAGTGTTTTATAGTATTTGAGATCAGCTTCTGTAGCGTATGGTTCTAAAAGTGCGTATGATTTCATGAAGTCATCATCGTTTATTTTAAGTCCATCATTTGAACGGTACGTATTTGCAGGTTCAATAATAAGCTCCGTACCAAGTTTTTCTACGATGTTTGCTACAGACTCTTTAGCATCAACAATAAGTCCATTGATTTTCATAATGAGTTTTTGTTTTGGGTACGAGAAATTTTCATTCTGTTCTTGAATGCGTGCAAGTAACTCTTTGGCTGTGGTTTCACCCTCTACGCTCATTGTGAAGTTTTTGTAGTATGGTAAGTAGTCTGTTTTTGCATTAAAGAAAAAAGCTCTAATTTGTAGTTTATGTGACATTGATAATCTCCATGAGAATTAATATATTATTGAATTAAGTATATCTTATGGAGCTACGAAAAAGCATAGTCTCTTACAACTAAAGCAAAAACATACTAACTATGTTACAATTTTGCCATTATAGAGCTAAGGCTCAATTCAGGGAGGCACTAAATGCCGAGTCGTAAAATATCGACTATCAATAAAGAACAATACCTCATAAACAGCTTAAACTCCAAATACATCGGTGATGATGCTGCAGTCATAGGCGATACTCTCTACAGTATGGACGCTTTCTTTGAAGATGTACACTTTAAGCGTGAGTGGATGTCTATGGCTCAAATAGGGCGAAAAGCAATGCTCATAAACATCTCCGATGCCATAGCGATGAATGCCCAGCCTCAGTACGCGTTAGTGACCGTTTCCATCCCATCAGAGCTTACACATACTGAGATAGATGAACTCACACGAAGTATGCAAAGTACTGCCTCAGAGTATGGATGTGAAATCATAGGTGGGGACACGATAGGAGGAGATAAACTACATCTCTCCATCACCATCATCTCTAAAAGTAAAAGTCCCTTGTTACGTACTACAGTAGAAGAGGGTGATTTGTTAGCTTATACAGGTGTTTTAGGTGAGAGTAAAAGAGACTTAGATGCACTCTTTAGAGGAGAGAGCATAGCCTCTAATTCACGCTTTTACGAGCCAAAACTTAGAGCAGAGTTTATAGCCAAAGCAAGACCATTTTTACACGCAGGTATGGATATCTCAGATGGACTCTTTTGCGATACCAATAAACTACTAGATATTAATAAATATGGCTTTAATATATTAAATACTATTAGCGATACAATAGGGCTTAGTGGTGAAGAGTACGAAATGTTGATTTCTTTCTCTGAAAGTGATTTAGAGGCTGTAAAAGCAGTGGC
>CAZXGY010000222.1:0-3042 GCA_964640455.1 uncultured Sulfurovum sp. | reverse complement strand
TTAAGAAGCAGCCAGAGGTGTTGGCTAAGTTTCTTTCCCACACTTCTTACATCGTAACACTAGACAGCTTTTTTTCTAGCATACTGCGTTCAGCTTCTTTAGAACTAGGACTTGAACCTGACTTTGTGACGAAAGAGCAGGGGACTGATGAACTAGAGAAACATTTTTTAGATGAAGTGCAGGCTGAGGGCTTACTCTCTAACCTTGTGAAGCTAGCAATGGATATAGAAGACAAACGCTTTGGGAAGATATTTGACCTGATGCAGAACTTTTATAAGGTCGATCCTTTACTGCCTGAGCAAAAAGAGTCTAGTTTAGTTTTAGCTAAACAAGAAGAAGCGTGTGAAATCTTACGTTTGAAGATGATAAAGGCACTTGAAGATGCCAGTGCAGCTGCACGGTGCATGAAACAGTTTGAGACAAAGAGCATTAAAGAGTTATTTGCCAAAGGACTTTTTGAAAAAGAGACTTTGGGTGAACACTCATGGTTTAAAAAAGTGGCTAACGATGAGTTAGAGGGACTATATGCATACCTTAAAGTAGAACTAGCGAAATGGGCAGAGGCTAGAGAAGCCATAGTCTTGCAGAGTCTTTTTAAAATCTATGACTATTACCGTAATGCGAACATCTCTACGGCTAAAGCATCAGGTGTATTGAGTTTTGATGACTTGACTTACTTTACTTATAGGCTTTTACATGAGAGCATAAGTAAAGAGTTTTTGTACTTTAAGATAGACTCTAAGTTTAAACATATACTACTTGATGAGTTTCAAGACACTTCAACCTTACAGTTTTTACTACTGCAACCACTTATAGATGAAATATTTGCAGGGCATGGTCAGAGTGAGTTTAAGTCATTTTTTTATGTGGGTGATACTAAACAGTCGTTGTACCGTTTTCGCGGTGGGGTAGAAGAGCTGTTCGATAAGGTGGCAGAGAATTATGGTGTGAACATAGAACAGATGGATACCAACTACCGAAGCTCGAAGTCTGTGGTAGAACAAGTCAACCGTTGGTTTGAGACTACGATGCAAGGATATGTACCTCAAAAGAATAGAGAGGGAGCATCTGAAGGGTATGTGGAGGTCGTCTGCCCTTCGACAAGCTCAGGGAATAGTTCGGTCACTGAGCCTGCCGAAGTGATAAACGAAGCAGTCAAACAAGCCAAGAGACTTTTAGACTTGGGAATTAATAGTGATGATATAGCCTTTTTAGTCAGTACCAATAAAGATGGACAGACGTTGCAAGAAGCTTGTCAGCACGAGGGTATCGAAGTACTTCTTAAAACCTCTTCCTCACTTAAAAATATGCCAAAAATAGCAGCCCTTGTAGCCATGACTGAGTACTTGTTCCTTGGAGAAAAGATAGACGCACAGGCGATGCTCTTAAATGTAGGGAAGTCACTAGATGAGGTAGATGTCTCTTGGTTCTCTGCTTTCATGTCTCCCTTACAAGTAGTGGACAAGTTAGTACGTGAGTTTGGGTACTTTGATGATGATTTGAATGTCTTGAAGCTTTTAGAATTTGCGTCTAAGTATAGTGACATCCCTACCTTTGTAGAAGAGTTTGAAACTTCTAGCATCGCAGTAGCATCAAACACAGTTCACGGTGCAAAGATAATGACGATACACGGTTCTAAAGGGCTGGAGTTTGAGTACGTGATACTCCTAGACAAACTTACACGTAAGAATAGTGACAAATCGGCTCTGCTTTACCACTATGATGAGAGCTTGCATATAGACAAGATACTTTACCGTACTAAGGGTAGAGAAAACTTTGACGCTGAGTATGCAGATATCATGGAAGAACGTAAAATAGCTTCGGCTAAAGACAGCATGAATGTACTGTATGTTGCACTGACCCGTGCAGTGGAAGGGATGATAGTCATACGAAAGCCTAAAGACTCGATATTTGATGCGTTAGGTATGGAAGTAATGTCTGTGGGTGGGCTTCGACAGGCTCAGCCAACTAATGCATCTTCGCTCCCTGAGCTTGTCGAAGGCAAAGTTGTCATAACAAACTACGGTACACAAGAGACACCAGAACATGAGGAGGTAGAAGAGAAAGATTATGAAGCCATACTTTTTGGTACTGCTTTGCATTATGCTTTAGAAATGTTAGGGGCTTTTGATGAGGTTAGTGTGGCTATTGCTATGACTGCATTGCAAAATAGGTATGGACAACAGTTAACACAGCAGAATATAAATGAGATAGAAAAACGTATAAATGCTTTGGTTTTAAATAAAGAGTTTCAAGCACTTTTAAATGGTGCTAAAGTACGTAAAGAACAATCACTCTCTTTTGAGGGTGAACTTAAACAGATAGATTTACTTTTGGAGTATGAGGACTATAATTTGGTCATTGACTATAAAAGTTCTAAAAAGTATGGACTTAAACATCAAAAGCAAGTAGGATATTATAAAAAAGCGATTGGAAATATTACAGGTAAAAGAACAGAGGGGATGGTTATATACTTGTTAAATGAAGAAATCGAGCTTTTAAACTTAAACTAAACTGAATTTAAAAAAATATTAAGGTTAAGTGGGTACAATCCGTCCACAAAAGAGCATTAGCTCTCATTTATACAAGGAAAATTCATGAAAATGACAACAGTACTTAAACCTGCTGACGTAACACGTGACTGGGTTTTAATCGATGCTGATGGTAAAACATTTGGTCGTATTTTAACTGAAGTAGCAACACTTCTTAGAGGTAAACATAAGCCATCATTTACACCAAATGTTGACTGTGGAGACTACGTAGTTATCATCAATGCTGAAAAAGCAAAATTCTCAGGTAGAAAACTAGAAGATAAAGAATACTTTACTCACTCTGGTTACTTTGGTTCAACTAAAAGTAAAAAACTTGACGATATGTTAGAAAACCATACTGAAAAACTTTTCAGATTGGCAGTTCGTGGTATGCTTCCAAAGACTACTCTTGGTAGAGCAATGCTTAAAAAACTTAAAGTGTATGCAGGTTCTGAGCACCCACATACAGCACAAATCAATAAGGAAGCGTAATCATGGCAACTATTTATGC
>CAZXGY010000221.1:0-3044 GCA_964640455.1 uncultured Sulfurovum sp. | reverse complement strand
CATAAACTTTGCAATAGACCCAATACAATCTTGTAAATCCCAAGCATCGGTAACACCGTCACCATTAAAGTCAGACTTGTGTTTACGTGCTACTGAAGGGACTTGCTGTACACAGCCCATAGCTCCAGCAAAAGAACCTTCTAGCTTTCTAATCTTGTAGCCTTTTTCACGGCTAAGTAAAAAGAGATGTTTAAATTCATTTTTAAAAAACTTTTTCATACGGTTAGGGTGAAAAGCTAGAGTGGCTAGGGCATCTAAGATGCTATAGTCACCTGTATACTCCCCAAATTTACTCTCAACACCCATGAAGCCTACAATGTAGTCCATGTTAACCTTATAGGTTTTTTCTGCACGTTTGAGTGTCTTGTAGTACTCTTTTTTAAACTTCTTTGCTTTGGCTAAACTTGACTTATCTAGTACATGAGCCTTGTAGCGTTCCCATGAGCCATTTGTGCTTCCTACTTTATATTTTCCTGTATATCTTGCCAAGGTATCTCTATCAAGTTTTGCATCTTTTAGTACAGAAGTCATGTAAGAGCGTTTGAAATGGTGCTTTTTTACCATCATGTTTATGAATTTTTGTACCTCTTTTTTTGCTAAAAAATCATAGGGTATAGGTGCTCTGTCATCATTGGCAGATAAGGTACTCAATAGTAGAGAAATGAGTAATAGTAGTTTAAATATTTTCAATCTTTTTCCTTCTTAGGTGTTGTGTCATTTTGATTTGCTGTTGTAAGGGTACAATACCCTACATTAATATCAATAAAGCATCCCTATAAATGGGTTCATCTATAAAGCCGTATTTGTCATCCATAAAGCCATTGATACTGTTTTCTGCATTATGTTCAAATACTTCTTTAATGTGCTTGGCTCTTTTGATGGTATCTTGATTTACTCCAAAGACCTCATTGGCAATAGCTACTTGTTTTGGTCCCATACAGGCCTTAGATTCAAAGCCCATCATCTTCTCACGTTCACACCATACTTTGAAAGTATATGTGTCGTTGTACTCTTGAAACATAAATGATATAGGGTGCATGCCAGCTGTTTTTGAATCAACAAGAAATTTGGAGAGAATATAGTCTATAGTAGGATTGTTTGGGGTGACTATAGATTGTGGTAACCCAAGAGAAGTGAGTAAGTCTAAGATACCTAAATTAGCAACGGTTAGACGCTCATCTATGCGTAAAGAACTTAGGTTCTCAAAAGCCTCTTTTGTCTCTAGCGAGATATGTAGCTCTTTCTCTTCAGAGAGTAGTGTAAGAGCTTGTGCAACTTCAGTTTGATGTTTGATTTTTGCTACACGTATAGCATCGAAAGAGAAATCATTTAAAAAAGCTATCTCCTCGGCACCACCTTCATGTAAAGGATTGGTACGCACGATAATAAAACTATTTGAGGACTCCATATGTGAGAGAAACAAGGCAATGTTATGTAGAGCTTCTTTTTTACGGCTAGGTGCAATGGCATCTTCAAGGTTAAGAGTTATCATATCTGCCTTACTTTCATCCATACGGTTTAGGTGCTTGAGTTGTAAAGGATTGAGCATCATGTTTGAACGACGTTTTGAGTGGTGGCAAGGTGCTTTTCTTTTACTCCCAAAAGTTTTTGGGTGTGTGTTTGGGGTATTAAAAATCATAGTAAATCATATCGTAATCATTTATAAACTAAAGGTATAATACATCAAAAAATCAAGGATACTTTTTATGAGATTAGTACTACTTTCATTACTTCTGACACTAGGTGTAATGGCAAACATGGATATTTATCCTAAAAATGAGTGTGAACTTTTTAATAATCTTAAACATACAAAAAATAGAGGACATGAAGTACTTAAACTTGATAGAACCTATGAAATGCTTAAACATCATAAAGGACAGTATCTTCTTAAAGTTGAAGGTGCAACACCTGTACAACGTTGGGTAGATGATGATTGTTTGACATTGAGACCACTACGAGATTCGCCTTTGTACCCTGGAAATAAAAAAACAGTTACACCCAAACCTATAGTTAAAAACAATACTTCATCACATAAAAGTATTAATATAGAAGATGAACTCTCTCGTGCCGATAAAAATATGGCTAAAAAATCTCAAAAGAGTTTTAATAAAAAAAGAACATCTTCTAAACAAAATCTCTTGGCACTCTCTTGGCACAATGCTTTTTGTGAGACACATCGCTATAAGAAAGAGTGTAAAAGAGGTTTAGGTTCTCTTATTCGTTCAAAGCCTTCAGAAAAGTCTTTTGTGCTGCATGGACTATGGCCACAACCTAGACATAATGTATATTGTAATGTAAGTAGTAACGATAGATATATAGATAAAAATAAAAAATGGCATAAATTGAAAAGTTTAGGGCTAAGTAGTAGTACAAAATCTGCACTTAAATCAGTAATGCCTGGGTTTAATTCTAATTTACATAAGCATGAGTGGATAAAACATGGTACCTGTTATGGAACGAATGCAGACCAATATTATGCAGATGCAGTGAGTCTGGTAAGACAAGTGAACAATTCTGCATTAGGGAAGTTTTTTACTAAAAACATAGGTAAAAAAATCACACTTAGACAGGTACAGATAGTGGCAGATAAAAGTTTTGGTAGAGGTGCTGGTAATCGAGTCTCGTTACAGTGTAATAGAGGTCTTGTCACTGAACTATGGTTGCATCTTGGAAGTGGTAGTGATGATTTATCTACATTGTTAAAAAGAGGTAAGTCAACGCGAAGTAGATGTAAAAGTGGACGTATAGATAGGGCTGGGTTTGGCAGATAAAACTGATGTACTTGAGGCACTTAAACACTCCAATGTTTTTCTCACAGGGGGAGCAGGAGTAGGAAAAAGCTACATTACTAATAAAATTATCAAAGACTATCGTAACCGTGCAAAGCAAGTAGTCTCTTTAGGCTCAACAGGGGTGAGTGCGGTAAACATTGGTGGGTTTACTGTACATAGTTTCTTTGTTTTTGGTATAGCTTCTAATTTTGATGACCTCAATCAAAGTGATAAACGTGCGAAGAAACGTCTTATGGACTTAAAAAAAATACT
>CAZXGY010000220.1:0-3046 GCA_964640455.1 uncultured Sulfurovum sp. | reverse complement strand
GCTTCTCTATCTACTTCTGAGATATCTACGTATTTGTTAATTTTTGGCATATTATGTCCTTTGAGTTATTTTTGTATAGGCATTATAGCACAAATAAAATTAAATAGGATAAAAATTGTCTTAATTAATAAAAAAGAGGAATATTATGTGTACCACCAGAAAACTAGTGGTACAAGAGAAGAAAGTTATGCTGTTAAGTGTGTTGCTTTTTGTACGTGGAAGTTGAGACCTATCTCTTTTTCTGTACAACCAAGTGCAAGTGCAACCATCTGTGGCATGTGTAGTACTGGAAGCTCTACATCTCTACCCATCACTTTACCAATGCTATCTTGGTACGTATCCATTTTGAGGTGACAGAGTGGACATGGTGTTACCATCATGTCTGCATTATTGTCTACAGCATCTAGAAGTGCATTACCCGCAAGTACTTCAGAAGTGTGGTTTGCCTGTAGCTCTACGTGGAAACCACAACATTTGTTTTTACTTTCATAATCTACAGGGTTACCCTCAAGAGCAGCTATAAGGTTGTCTAATGAAGTAGGGGCATATGGGTTTTCATGTCCATTTGCCTCTTCATGTAACTCAGAGGGTCTAATGTTATGACATCCGTAGAATGGTGCGATGTTAAGGTGAGAAAGTGGTACCGTCACCTTAGCTTTAATCTTCTCTAAGCCATACTCATCTATAAGTGTATAGAGGAAGTGTTTAATTTCTGACGTTCCTTTGTACTCAAGTCCCACTTCTGCCAGTTTTTCATTGACACGTGCTTTGAGCTCTGGGTCTTTATCTAAGGCATGTTTTGTCATAGCAGAGTTAAGCTGACAGGTATTACAGATAGTAATCATCGTAAGCCCTAACTTTTCTGCATAACAGATATTACGTGCATTTAGAACATGTGCTAAAAACTCATCAAAATCTTGTAAGTGAGAAGCCCCACAACATGAAGCCTCTTCCAATATAGTAATTTTAATCCCTAACTTATCAGCTACGGCAAGTGTAGATGATAGTAACTCTGGTGTAGATTGTTTTGCTGTACAACCTGTAAACAGTGCATAGTGTAATTGTTCGCTCATCTTTTCTCCCTACAGCTTATTTGTCATTGAAATTTCAATGAGTTTTTGAACTTCGTCTAAGTTTTTGATTGTTGGTACAGAATCTATAAATGGAATACCTGAATGCCAATGGATTTTACCAGACTTCATCATCTTAATAGCTGTTCCTACGTGTTTGTACATACCTAAGTATCCCTCAGAGTAAACAACGATATCTGCTTCATCTAAGAAACCATACTTTTTAATACTTCTTACAAAACCTTCAGCATGACGTGTAGCCACGTTACTTACGGCTACACCTTGTTCAAACTGCATATTGTGTAATTTTGTAATCTTCTCAATAGGGTTAATCTCTTTTGGACAAGCTTCAGCACATTCAAAACACTTCACACAGTCCCAAACACCCACACCAGGCTCTGCTGTGATTTTAAGACGCTCTTTACCTGCTTCATCTCTTGTATCTATAGTAAATCTATACGCTGCATTAAGGGCTGCAGGTCCTAAGAATGCATCATTAACTTCAAGTGCAGGACAAGAGTAGTGACAAGCACCACACTGAATACAGAGATCTGAGTCTAAAAATTGATCAAACTCTGCAATACTTTGCTTGGTTTCTGCTTCTGGACGTGCTACAACATCTGCTACTACATACGGCTTAACTGCCGCGTGTTTTTCCCAGAAGTCTTTTTTATCGATAATCATATCTTTTATCGCACGTTTTTTACTCTGTGGCTCAATGAGAAGTTCATTACCAAACAACTCTATAAGCTCTAAAGCATTTTGTTTACATGCAAGTGTTGCTTTACCATTTACTTTAATAGCACAAGCCCCACAGATACCGTGACGACAAGATCTTCTGTAAGAAAAACTTCCATCATGTTCCCACTTAATACGGTTAAGCAGGTCAAGCACTAGTTCATCTTTACCTACTTCCATCTCATAGTGTTTATAGTAGGGAAGGTAATCAGTCTCAGCATTAAATCTAAATGTTTTTAAGGTTATTTTTTTATTTTGATTCATCATGATCTCCTAGTACTTTCTTTCCATTGGTTCAAACTTACCTTGAGTCACTTCACCCCATTCAGTAGTGATGTTAAACTCTTTATCCATTGTTGCATAAGTATGTACCATGAACTTGTCATCATCTCTTGTAGGGAAGTCTTCACGGTAGTGACCACCACGGCTCTCTTCACGATTTAACGCACCATCTACAATGAATTTAGAAAACTCTATCATATGCCCAAGCTCAATAGCTTCTTGAAGGTCAGTGTTGAAGGTATTTGATTTATCATCAATACGAATATTGTTAAATCTCACCAATAAGCCATCAATGAGCTTAAGTTGTCTGTCTAAAGACTCTTTGGTTCTAAATACACCAGCATCTGCTGTCATACCTATCTGAAGTTCTTCTCTTAGCTTAGGTACAGACTCAGAACCATTAGAAGTTTTTAACTTATTCATTTCAGCCAGCATGACATCGGCATCAGAAGCAGTAGCAGGACGAAGATCTACACCCTCATCGAGTGCCTTGATCATGTTTTCACCCGCGTGTCTACCAAAGAGTAGGGCTTCTAGTACTGAGTTAGCTCCCAAACGGTTTGCACCATGTACGGAAACACAAGAACACTCACCAGCAGCGTAGAAACCTTCTACTAAGTCTCCTGCTGCATTCTTCTGTACTTGACAGTCAATGTCTGTAGGAATCCCACCCATAGAGTAGTGTGCCGTAGCAGAGATGTGGATAGGCTCTTTAAGCATATCTTGCCCTTGGAATGCAATGGCAAGTTCACGAAGCTCCGGAAGACGTGTTAAAATAATTTGAGGGTCTAAGTGTGTAAGGTCAATGTTTACTGACTGACCATCTTTACCCACACCACGTCCTTGACGTACTTCTTCCATAATGGCACGAGATACAACATCACGAGAAGCAAGCTCCATGGCATTGGGTGCATATTTTTCCATAAAACGCTCACCTAGAGAGTTAAAGAGTCTAC
>CAZXGY010000219.1:0-3060 GCA_964640455.1 uncultured Sulfurovum sp. | reverse complement strand
CTATGTTAAAAAAACAGCAAAATGTACCCATAAGAAAAAGGAATGTAACTGAAACGAGCTACCCAAACCAAACACACCAAACTAGCCAATGATACACTCTATTACATCTACCAATACATAGACAGTGACATCAACATAGACACACTCTGTGAAGAGCTAGGGGTGAGTAGGTTTCACTTGCAACGGCTCTTTAAAGAGCAGATGGGGATGAACATCTATGAGACTATCAAGTCTATACGACTACAAAAAGCGTCAAATCTCCTCATAACTAACCAAGGCTCCACCATCACTGAGGTAGCTAATATGTGTGGGTATAGTTCTCAGACTTCGTTTATACGGGCTTTTAAAGAGCGTTTTGTAGTGACACCTAATGTGTGGAGAAAGGGAGGGTACAAGAGCTACGCAGAGAGCATCGTGCAGAGTTCTCCTACGGCTTCTCGTTCTACTGTGTCGTTCGAACACCTAGAAGCAAAGATAGTCAAGACCAAAGCCACCAAACTCTACTACATACGCCACAGAGGCTACAGCCCCAAAGTCAAGCAAGTCTGGCAGAAGTTACAAGCATGGTTATATACTAATAATATTGAAAAATATCAATCTTTTGGACTTTACCATGATAACCCCATAGTTACACCCCTAGAACAGTGCTATTATGTAGCAGGCATAGAGGTACAAGAGGAATGTGACCTAGTCAATACCTCTTTGCCATCTATCACCATACCAGCAGGACTCTACGCAACCTTCGAGGTAGAGGGTAAGTACGGAGACATACTCAGACTCATACAATGGGCATACCATGAATGGCTACCAAACAGTGGCTATGAGACTACAACAGACCCATCTTATACACGCTTTAAGAAGAATCATTTTATAGAAGAGGATGAGAGGTTTGAGGTGGTGTATTGTCTGCCTGTGCGTTTGGGTTAATGTTATTGAAAATTATACTATTTACCTATAAATAACAGTACAATACATAAACACAAAAAAGGATAATAATGAGCTTTTTGCAATACGGAGAAAAAGTAGAGGGGTATGAGGTACTAGTACTCAACGAGAGAGAAGCTCGTGCAGGGGCAGGGATACTTTTTCTTATAGGAATACTTAGTCTTATGAATGCTGTGGCATTGGGGCATATTATCGTGACTAAAGTGTTTATCTCCTTTTTTACTTTAGACTTTTTGATGCGTGTAATACAGCCTCGTTATGCTCCTAGCCTGTTACTGGGTAGGTTTTTTGTACAGAATCAACGTCCCGAATATGTAGGGGCTACACAAAAGCGTTTTGCATGGGGCATAGGGCTAATGTTGGCTGTGCCTATGTTTTACTTACTTGTTATTGATTTCCAGCCTCACCCTATGAAGGTGGTGGTGTGTGTTATCTGTTTAACTCTGCTCTTTTTTGAAGCAGCGTTTTCTATTTGTCTGGGGTGTAAAATTTATGGACTCTTTAAAAAAGACCCAGTGACCCATTGTCCAGGGGGTATCTGTGAAATGCGTACTAAAGATGCCATACAGACTTTTGACTTGGCACAGAAAATTATTACTATGGTGGTAGTACTTGCCTTGGGATTCGGGCTATACAGTTACTTTACTAAGGTAGAGAGTAAAACATTTTTAGCCAAGAAAGTAAAAATGATGATGATGAGTGATGAAGAGAGAGATGCCCTTGCCGAGATAAAAATGCAACAAGAATTTGATGACTTTTAGGAAAGATAGATGAACCAAATATTTGAAATCAAAGATAGCGTTATTATAAATTCTGTGTTGGATCGTGTTGAGTATGGTACTTTGGCACTTAGTGTAGATAATGTACCGTATGCCGTACCTGTGAATTTTGTACGTATAGAGGATACTATCTATTTTCATGGGGCATTGAGTAATAAGAAGATGAAGATACTTGCTAAAAACCCTAGAGTCTCTTTTTCTGTGGTGGAAGAGTATGCGCTTATTGCCTCTTTTTTTTCCAGTACGGAAGGACTTGCTTGTCCTGCAACACAGTTTTTCAAATCGGTGAGTATAGAAGGCAATGTCGAAATAGTGGAAGCAAGAGACGAGAAAGCAATGATGTTTGAAGCCCTTATGCAAAAACTTCAACCAGAAGGTGGGTATAAACCTTTTTCTGATGAAGCCTATGATAAAGCGATAAAATCTACAGTCGTAATGAAAATAATACCTACAGAGATAAGAGCTAAATTTAAATTAGGTCAACATTTAGATGATCAACGTTTTACTATGATTGTGAAACATCTTGAAGAACGTGGCACAGAGGTAGATAGAGAGACAGTCGCCCTGATGAGAGAATTTAGACCCTAATGAAACTCCCACAAATCTTACTCACTATTTCAAAAGAACTCCATAGCAAAGATGCTAAGGCTATAGTAGTCGGTGGCTCTGTGCGTGACCACTTTTTAAAATTTGATATTAAAGACTATGATATTGAAGTGTATGGCTTAGAGAGTATGGTAGAGCTAGGAGAAGTACTGGGAGAGTATGGTTCTGTAAACCTTGTAGGCAAGAGTTTTGGCGTGTTAAAGTTTCAGTATGAGGGTGAGGAGTATGACTTCTCCTTTCCTCGTAGGGAGTCTAAGGTAGGTGTAGGGCATAGAGGCTTTGATGTTGAGGTAGATGGTAGTTTAGACTTTAAAACGGCTGCTAAGCGTAGAGACTTTACAGTCAATGCTATTGGCTATGATATAGAAGAAAAATCCTTTATAGACCCATTTAGAGGCTTAGAAGATATAAAACAGAAGCAACTACACCATATAGATGATGAGACTTTTATAGAAGACCCTTTACGTGTCTATAGAGCTGTACAGTTTTGTGCTAGGTTTGGGTTCACACTTTCATCTGAGACTCAGGTACTATGTAAAGAGATGGTAGCCAAAGGTATGTTAGGAGAGCTACCTAAAGAACGTGTCTATACAGAGTGGAAAAAGTTACTTCTCAAAGCTCCTAGACCATCCCTTGGTTTTGAGCTTATGCGAGAGTTAGGCATACTGGAGCGTTATTTCTCAGAACTGTATGCACTCATAGATATACCTCAGTCACCTAAGTGGCACCC
>CAZXGY010000218.1:0-3062 GCA_964640455.1 uncultured Sulfurovum sp. | reverse complement strand
AAGTAAGTTCTGGTCCAGACCTTACAGGTGTACTTCAAAGACATGAAAATGGTGAAAAATGGGTCGCAGACTTTATTAAAAATCCTGAACATAAATTTGATGATCCATATGTTAAAGGTATGATCGATTACTTCAACCTTAAAATGCCTAATCAGCATATGAGTGATGAAGAGATTCAAGATATCGTTGAATACTTTAAATGGATTGACGAAAACGCTAACCTCTTTTAGCAAAAAAGTGTCAAAGGCATCTTGCCTTTGACCATTAAATTCCCCTATTTTTTCACCATAAAATAATCTAAAATTATTACTTTTATAAGCTATAGTATTTTAATTGATTAGTGTCAATTTTTCTTTTATTCAGTTTAGTTATAATCAATCAGTTTATACTATATTAAGGAGAATATATGCATCCAAGTTTTACCAAAGCAAAGATATTTGCTGCGTTGGCTTTGATTATTTTGACTATTGCTTTTACTTTTCCCATGGTGACATTCCATGGTGTACTCAATAAGGTAGAGGCAAATAAGATTGATGAAATATCACCACTTTCTGCAAAGGTTTGGAACCTTTACAATCAAGGTAAATATAAAAGTGTTACTACCCCCAAAGAGGCACATAATGATCTTATGAAGATGATTGATAGTTCTTCAGAGCTTGGGGTAGCTTCTTTGCCTATTTGGGCTGTTTCACTAGAAGCACCTAACTATCCTAAAGAGGCATTTCCTGAAGGAATTCCTGTCTTTTTCCACTTTGATGGATATAGTGGAGAAGTACATGAGATGAATACCATTAATCACTATGTAGGAATGGATCCTATGTGGGTAGGTGGACATTTTGAGAGAGCAATAGGACCCTATGCACTGCTATTGCTTTCATTGATTATGGTACTTTTCATAGCGTACAATCATAAATTATTGAACTTGCTCATGTTGATACCATCTTCATTACCTATACTGTTTATTATGGATTACTCCTATTGGCTTTATTGGTTTGGACATAACCTTCATGATTGGGGTGCATTTAAAATTAAACCATTCATGCCAACCGTATTTGGTGATGGGAAGATTGCACAGTTTACAACACATTCATACCCAACCATAGGATTTTATATGTTGGTTGCTATCTCTTTATTGAGCCTATTGGCATTCTTTGCAAAAGGCAAAGCAATGAGAGAAATAGGAAACTAATATGAGACTAAAAGTAGGTGTATTATTCTTTGCATTGTTTGGTTTGCTTCACGCAAATGTATTACAAGATGCTATAGATAAAGCACCTGCGGGTTCTATTCTTAAACTTCCTGCTGGTGTGTATAAAGGTAGTATCGTTATTACTAAACCTATTACCATTGTGGGTAAAGAAGAGGGTGTGATTATTGATGGTGAGGGTAACGGTACAGTTATAACAGCCAAGGGTTCTTTTATTACACTCAAAAATCTTAAAATAGTTGCTAGTGGAGATAGACATGAAAATCTTGATGCTGCTATTAAACTCTCTGATGGAAAACAGTGTGAGATTAGCCATTGTGTAATAGAAGATTGTCTTTTTGGGATTGATATGCAGATGGTGAGTAACTCTATTATTTCAAACAATAAAATTACATCTAAAAATATGGATTTGGGACTACGTGGTGATGGACTTCGCCTTTGGTATAGCAATGATAATATTGTCAAAGAAAATGCTCTTATCAAGTCTCGTGATATGGTTATATGGTACTCTCATGGTAATGAAATTGTGAAAAATTATGGAAGAGAAAACCGTTACTCTTTGCACTTTATGTATGCGGGGAAGAACCTCATTAAAGATAATACTTATGAACTTAATTCTGTAGGTATTTTCTTTATGTATTCTCAAGACAGTATTGCTATAGGAAATGTAATTAAGAGTTCATTAGGTGCAACAGGTATGGGAATAGGATTAAAAGATGTTTCTAACTTTACCTTAAAAAACAATACCGTGCTTTATAATGCTCAAGGGCTTTATATTGACCGTTCTCCTTTTGAACCAGATACCCATAATTGGATTGTAGGTAATAAAATACTTTATAATTCAGAAGCACTTCATTTTCACTCAATGAGTGAAAATAATGTAATAAAAGACAATGTCATTATGGGAAATATTGAAGATATAGTCAATGATAGTCGTGGTTCTAAAACCAATGAAAATGAGATTGTAGGTAACTATTGGGATAAGTATGAAGGATTTGACAGAAATGGAGATAATATAGGTGATACACCACATAAAGTGTATCAGTATGCAGATCAGATGTGGATTTACAACCCTGATGTGAAGTTTTTTTATGCTTCACCTGTTATTACATTGTTGAATTTTTTAGCAAAATTGGCACCATTTAGTAAACCCCTGTTCCTTATGGAAGATAAACAACCAAAAGTGCAAATAAAAGGATAATCATGGCAAAAATTAAAACGGATAGAAGAGAATTCATTAAGTACTCAACACTAGGTGTTTTAGGTATGGTTTTTGCGGGTGGATTTGTCTTTTCTACACAAGCAGTGAAGGCAGAAAATAGACTTCGTCCTCCTGGAGCTGTGAATGAAAAAGAGTTTTTAGCACTTTGTATTAAGTGTGGTCAGTGTCTGCAAGTATGTCCTTATCACTCCATTAAACTGGCAGATATAGGGCATGGGCATGGTGTAGGTACACCTTACATTGATGCCAATGAGAGAGGGTGTTATGCTTGTACTGCAGTACCTTGTGTCTTGGCTTGTCCAAGTGGAGCTTTAGATCATAGCTGTGAAAAAGCAGAAGACATTAAAATGGGAATTGCAGTTTTAGAATTTCCTGATACTTGTTTAGGTATTACTCAGACACCTGTGCCTAAAGGGTATAACGACAAGATTCATCAGTTTATTAATAATACTAGAAATGTAACCCAGTTAGAACATGATGTCCTTGAAAAGTTTGACCAGTATGAAGGAAAAGCATGTACGCTTTGTGCAGATATTTGTCCTATACCCAATCCGTTAAGTGCTATTGCTATGGTACCTGATAAAAATGGTGGACGTAGACCAGAAATTTATGATGGGTGTATCGGTTGTGGTG
>CAZXGY010000217.1:0-3065 GCA_964640455.1 uncultured Sulfurovum sp. | reverse complement strand
AAGTAAGTTCTGGTCCAGACCTTACAGGTGTACTTCAAAGACATGAAAATGGTGAGAAATGGGTCGCAGACTTTATTAAAGCACCAGAGAAAAAATTTGAAGATCCATATGTTAAAGGTATGATTGATTACTTCAACCTTAAAATGCCTAATCAGCATATGAATGATGAAGAGATCCAAGATATCGTTGAATACTTTAAATGGATTGATGAAAACGCTAATCTCTTTTAGCAAAAACGTGTCAAAGGCATCCTGCCTTTGACCATTTAATTACTCCCCTTTTTACACCATAAAATAATCTAAAATTATTACTTTTATAAGCTATAGTATTTTATTGATTAGTGTCAACTTTTCTTTTATTCACTTTAGTTATAATCAATTAGTTTATACTATATTAAGGAGAATATATGCATCCAAGTTTTACTAAAGCAAAGATATTTGCTGCGTTGGCTTTGATTATTTTGACTATTGCTTTTACCTTTCCCATGGTGACATTTCATGGAGTACTTAATAAGGTAGAAGCAAATAAGATTGATGAAATATCACCACTTTCTGCAAAGGTTTGGAACCTTTACAATCAAGGTAAATATAAAAGTGTTACTACCCCTAAAGAGGCACACAATGATCTTATGAAGATGATTGATACCTCTTCAGAGTTGGGTGTAGCTTCTATGCCAATTTGGGCTGTTTCACTAGAAGCACCTAACTATCCTAAAGAAGCATTTCCTGAAGGAATTCCTGTCTTTTTTCACTTTGATGGATATAGTGGAGAAGTACATGAGATGAATACTATTAATCACTATGTAGGAATGGACCCTATGTGGGTAGGTGGACATTTTGAGAGAGCAATAGGACCATATGCACTGCTATTGCTTTCATTGATTATAGTACTTTTTATAGCATACAATCATAAATTATTGAATCTACTTATGTTGATTCCTGTCTCTTTGCCGATTCTGTTTATTATGGATTATTCCTATTGGCTTTATTGGTTTGGACATAACCTTCATGATTGGGGTGCTTTTAAAATTAAACCATTCATGCCAACGGTATTTGGTGATGGAAAGATTGCACAGTTTACAACGCACTCATACCCAACCATAGGATTTTACATGTTGGTTGCTATTTCTTTATTGAGCTTATTAGCATTCTTTGCAAAAAGCAAAGCAATGAGAGAAACAGGAAACTAAAATGAGACTAAAAGTAGGTGTAATATTTTTTGCATTGTTTGGTTTGCTTCATGCAAATGTACTACAAGATGCGATAGATAAAGCACCTGCAGGTTCTATACTTAAACTCCCTGCAGGAGTATATAAAGGTAATATTGTTATCAATAAACCTATCACAATTATGGGTAAAGAAGAGGGTGTCATTATTGATGCTGAAGGTAATGGCACAGTAATTACTGCCAAAGGTTCATTTATTACACTAAAAAATCTCACTATAGTCGGAAGTGGTGATAGACATGAAAGATTAGATGCTGCGATTAAACTTTCCGATGGAAAACAGTGTGAAATTAGTCATTGTGTGATAAAAGATTGCCTTTTTGGTATTGATATGCAGATGGTAAGTAACTCTATTATATCAAATAATAAAATTACTTCTAAAAACTTTGATTTAGGCTTACGTGGAGATGGTTTACGTCTTTGGTATAGTAATGATAATATTGTTAAAGAAAATTCACTGATTAAATCGCGTGATATGGTAATTTGGTACTCACATGGTAATGAAATTATAAAAAATTATGGACGAGAAAATCGTTACTCTTTACACTTTATGTATGCAGGAAAAAATCTAATTAAAGATAATACCTATGAACTTAACTCTGTAGGTATTTTCTTTATGTATTCTCAAGATAGTATCGCAATAGGAAATGTCATAAAGAGTTCTTTAGGTGCTACAGGTATGGGTATAGGTCTTAAGGATGTTTCAAATTTTGTACTTAAAGATAATACCGTACTGTATAATGCACAAGGACTTTATATTGACCGTTCTCCTTTTGAGCCTGATACCCATAACTGGATAGAAGGTAATAAAATACTTTATAATGCAGAGGCACTGCATTTTCACTCAATGAGTGAAAATAATGTAATAAAAGACAATATCATTATGGGGAATATAGAAGATATAGTGAATGATAGTCGAGGTTCAAAGACCAATGAAAATGAGATTGTAGGTAACTATTGGGATAAGTATGAAGGATTTGACAGAAATGGAGATAATATAGGTGATACACCACATAAAGTGTATCAGTATGCAGATCAGATGTGGATTTACAATCCTGATGTGAAGTTTTTTTATGCTTCACCTGTTATCACACTGTTGAACTTCTTAGCAAAATTAGCACCATTTACTAAACCACTGTTCCTTATGGAAGATGAACAACCCAAAGTGCAAATTAAAGGATAATAATCATGGCAAAAATTAAAACGGATAGAAGAGAATTCATTAAGTACTCTACGCTGGGTGTACTTGGTGCTATTTTTGCAGGTGGATTTGTCTTTTCTACACAAGCAGTGAAAGCAGAAAATAGACTTCGCCCTCCAGGAGCTGTTAATGAAAAAGAGTTTTTGGCACTTTGTATTAAGTGTGGTCAATGTCTGCAAGTATGTCCTTATCACTCTATTAAACTTTCAGATATAGGTATGGGGCATGGTGTAGGAACCCCTTATATAGATGCCAATGAAAGAGGGTGTTATGCTTGTACTGCTGTACCTTGTGTCTTGGCTTGTCCCAGTGGAGCTTTAGATCATAGTTGTGAAAAAGCAGAAGATATTAAAATGGGAATTGCGGTACTAGAATTTCCTGATACCTGCTTAGGAATTACTAAGAGACCTGTACCAAAAAGCTACAATGAAAAAATGCATCAGTTTATTGATGCTACCAGAAATGTAACAGAACTAGAGCGGAAAGTCCTTGAAAAGTTTGATCAGTATGAAGGAAAAGCATGTACATTATGTGCAGATATTTGTCCTATACCCAATCCGTTAAGTGCTATTGCTATGGTACCAGATAAAAATGGTGGACGTAGACCAGAAATTTATGATGGGTGTATCGGTTGTGGTG
>CAZXGY010000216.1:0-3066 GCA_964640455.1 uncultured Sulfurovum sp. | reverse complement strand
CTAGACAAACAGCACTTATTCCTTACATCGTAGATAGAAAGAATGTTGTAGAAAACCCTTTTGAAAACGTAAGATAGTCTTAGACTATTTTACCTAAGGGTCGATATAGCATCGACCCCTACATCTTCCCCAATACAACAAAGCATTTATCCGCTTCATCAAAATCATACAAATTTACATCATCATTGGCTATTAACTCTAAGCCAGAATATTTTACTAACGCTTCAACACTATAGTAGTATTGTCTAATCGTCTCTTGTGATTTTTTATAAAAATTATTCTCTTTTTCAAAAAGTGTAAATTCAGCACTATACTCACCATTTTCAAAATCACTATCAACTGTTAGAAATCGTTCTTCATCATCTACAATAAAAGAACCCACTGCTACATTTTCAAACCCGTAGAGGGTATTGATATCACAAAGGAAAGTACCCCCTTCATTTAAATGCTCTTTCACACAGACTAAAAAGTTTTTGAGTTCTTCTTTAGTAAGATAATTCAACATATCAAACACAGCTGTAATTACATCATATTTACCCTCTAAATCACAGAGGTTAATACACTCTACATTAATCCCATGTTCTTTGGTTTTAGCCACCATTAAAGGGCTTAAATCAATACCTTTAACTTGAGGTATATCTAATGCTTGTTTCATCTGGACTAAAAAATCACCAGAACCACAACCAACATCTAAAAGGGTTGTAAAATCTATAGGGTTTAAAAAAAGGAGGTAGTGTGCATAGAGACTGGGAGCAGCCTCTTTTACACCAAGTAAGTCCTCTACTTTTGCGTAAAGGTCAAGGGAGTTTGTACTGTTATTAGCCACGGCTTTCTACAACAGTTTTGATTTTTTCATAGAGAGAAAGTATCTCTTCTTTTTTTGCATAAAAACTATTTTTATTTGAGATAAGATGTGCAGAAGAGTCCATAATATCTTCAGCCACTTTAAGTCCATTTTCTCTCATAGTAGAACCAGTTTCAACAATATCTACAATAGCATCTGCAAGTCCTACCAATGGTGCAAGTTCGATAGAACCATAAAGCTTCACCACTTCAACACCCACTGCTTTTTTCGCAAAATATGCTTTCGTGATATTTACCATTTTTGTAGCTACTTTGATGTTAGGACGTGACCAATCTAACTCATCTTCATTTTTGATACCGATAGCTACTTTACACTTACCAAGTTGCATATCAAGAAGTTGGATTATATCTAGTTCTTTTTCCGTAATTACATCAAGACCAACTACACCAATATCTGCTGCACCATGCTCTACATATGTTGGTACATCTTGATTACGTACATTTAAAAAACGAAACTCACCCATATCTAATATGAGTTCTCTACCTTCAAATTTAAATTCTCCACCGAAAATTTCAGCAAATATCTCTAGTGTTTGTTCTGCTATTCTTCCCTTTGGAAGTGCTACTGTTAACATATATTTTTATCCTTGACAGTCTTTAAAATACCTTGAAAGACCAGTGTTTCATCATAGACAGCCTCATCAAAAAATGTTGATAAAAACTTTCCATCCCCACCTGTAAAGTAGAGTGTTTTAGCATTGCTATGTTTCTCTATGAGTGATTTTATAGACGCGATTATACCATAGCTTATCTGCTCTTTTGTTGTAGTGGGTAATGTCTCTAAATTTAATGATTTATCTAGTGTTGTATCTAATACAGAAGAGATACCTGCATAACACTCTATATATGCTTGTAAACCTGGTAAGATAAAGCCTCCTTCATACCGACCATTACTAACTACATCCACAGTTATTGCCGAACCTGCATCTATAAAAATTCCCTCAGTACGACTCAAACATAAAGCTTTTCTATCTACACCCATAGTTTCATATTCACCATCTATACAAAGAAACGAAGAGATATTTTTCCAACTTTTAATATGCTTTATTTTATCTCCAAGCTCATGATTAACAGAGACATAAAGCATCTCATTATCCATATATTTTTCAATAGCATCACTGTATGAGAGATGCTCTACTGTATGCCCATTATAAATATGAAAATGTGTATTACCAATATCTGCTAAAAGTATTTTATGCATAGGTTCTTTCCTTCATGGCTTCATTCACTTTGTTCATTACGACCATTACGGTTTCTTCACTATAATCGTGAAGCAGTTCACGATTACTTAACATTCATCACCTTCCACCCATGCTCTTCTAACATCTTTTTAGCATGAGAACAAAGCGGTGCTTTTATGATAATATACTTTTTCTTTATCTTACTATCGATATACTTCTCTAGTTTTTCATGTAAAAGTAGTAAATCCCCCACTTCCTTACGAAGTACCCGACTCTTCTTCTCTAGCTCCATCACCACAGCATAGTAGCCCTTCAAATCCACCCCCACATAAAGCCCTATCTTTTTACGGCTTCCTAACTCTTTGGGTGTTATCTCTTTGAACGATTTAAAAATGATGTTTTTTTGTTGTAGGTAGTCTATAATTTGTTTCATGGTTAAATATCTATTTTTTCTATCTCTATTTTAAGTTGTGGGATCTTTTGTGAAGCAACCATCCATACTATCTGCATATCTACACCAAAGTACTCATGAGCCAAAACATTTCTAAAATCTTTTACCATTCTATAGTCTATATTAGGATATTCATCTTTCAACGATTGAGATATTTTTCCTGCTGCTTCACCTATAATTTCTAGTTCTCGTATCGTTGCAGCATGTACCATACGGCTTTCTATAAAAGTCTCATAAGTATGTGATATTATATACTCTTCTATAGCCTCAATAGACTCTACAATATCCAATATATAGAGTTTATCCCCACGTGGATTAGACATGAATGATTTCTTCTTGCACATAAGGTTTTACTATCTCTTTAAGATTACTCTCTATACCCAAATCTATTTTTTTATGTAAGGTATCTTCTAGGTAATGCAAAAGTCCAAAATAATTATCTACTTTGTCTTCTTTTTTTATTTCCACAGCAATATCAATATCACTATCATCCCGTGCCTCATCTCTAGCATACGATCCAAAAAGCCCTATAGATGTCACTCCATACTCTTCTGCCAAATAAGACTTTTT
>CAZXGY010000215.1:1195-3071 GCA_964640455.1 uncultured Sulfurovum sp. | reverse complement strand
TTGAAAATATAAGCAGACAAAATGGTGGCAATATGGTAAATACATGTTTTGTCCAAACTAAAGTAGGATTCGTTGTCATTGACAGCGGTCCTACTTACGCTTATGCAGCTCAAGCATATGAGCAGATGCAACATATCGCTAAACTTCCTGTAAAATATGTCATTAATACGCATGACCATGATGATCACTGGTTAGGTAATAGTTTTTATAAAGATAAAGGTGCTTTATTGATAGGTCCAAGGACGTATGAAGAAAATACACTTTTTGGTATGGAAACACGTATGCATAGTACTTTAGGGGATGTGTTATTTGCTAAGACTAAGATAGTGAAGTTGGATAGAATAGTTGATAATAACTTTACACTAAAAATAGCTGATGATATATTTGATATTTCACAACCTACAAAAATAGCACATACCAAAGGGGATTTACTTATCTATTTTCCTAGAAAAAAAGTAGTTTTTACAGGTGATTTACTTTTTAATGGACGATTGACCTCTTTACGTGATGGTTCTATTATTGGCTCACTTAAAGCACTTGATTCGATAGAGCGTTACGATGCAGATTTTATTGTAAGTGGGCATGGATATGATACAAGTAAGCATGCTACAAAACAATTTGTTTCCTATCTAAGTGAGATAAAAACAAAGGTATTAGATGCCTTAGATAATGATGTTGATATGGATGAGATTACAAAAAAAGTATCTATGCCCGCATATAAAAATATGAAACTTTATGATATTCTTCATGCGCGAAATGTATTGGATGCTTACAAAGAGTTAGAGATGATAGAGGATGAAGAAGAATGAGAATTTTAGGATTACTTATACTTTTTTGTGTAATGCTTTTTGCAAATAAAGGGAAAGATTTATTTGAGAGTAAATGTGTGTCATGTCATACACTCTTTATACCTATGTCAACACTAAAAGAGAATTTTCTAGATCATAATAATACTTTGCTCAAACTCAAAGCACCAACACTTAATCAACTCTCTTACAGGCTTAAGCAACGTATAGGTGATAGACATGGTGATGAAGATATTCATCGCATGGAAGTAACAGCATTTATGGCTGATTATGTTACACATCCAGATAAAGATAAAAGTGTTTGTCTTGAAGATGTGATGCGACATTTTGATACGATGCCATCTCTAAAAGGAAAAGTGACTGAAGATGAACTTGAAGAGATAGGTATATATCTCTATGATTTTGATAACGAGGTGATAAAAGATAAAGGTGTGAAGTATGAAGGTTTTGACAAAGCACTTCAAAGAGCAAAAGTAGAAGATAAAATCATTATGATAAAAGCCATGAGTAAAGGGTGTCACTTTTGTAGAAAAATGGATAGAGAAGTGATGATTGAAAAAGAAGTAATAGCAGCCATTGAAAAAGATTTTATACCGGTATCTATAGATATTTCTATACATGCGTTACCACTCAACCTAAAAGTAGAAGCAACACCCAGTTTTATATTTATAGATAAAAATGCTAAAGTACTTTTAAACGTACCTGGTGCTTGGGGTAAAATAGATTTTATTGCACTATTAAAAGAAGCTAAAGAAAGCCTACCTGAAGAAAAATAAAAAAGGATTAACAATGAACTTTAATAGTCGTCATATTGTAATGGGAATAGTGTTAAGTACCATATTTAGTATCTCTCTCTATGCGGATAGAGGTGAAGAGGTATATAATAATATTTGCTCTAAATGTCATCAACTTTATGTTCCTTTAGAAGAGTTATCTAAAAACTTTGAAGCAGGCAATAAAATATTAAATCTCAAAGCACCTACAATTAGCCAAATATCCTATAGAATGAAACAAAAAATAGGTGATCCTCGTGCAGATGAAGATATTCAACGTATGGAAGTAAGTGCATT
>CAZXGY010000215.1:0-1095 GCA_964640455.1 uncultured Sulfurovum sp. | reverse complement strand
AAGAAAAAAGAGTTAATAGAAGATCTGAGTTATGGTACAGCAGGTATTGTAGAAATTATTGAACGAAAATTACAAGGCTTTATTTATATTAAATTGTAATTTACATATTTTTTACACTTAAGTGTTATTATCCTTATATAAATCCTATGTTTATAAACAGGGTAATATCACAAAGGAATAAAAAATGAAACAACTTGTAAAAGGATTACTTGTAAGCTCTTTGCTAGTAACAGGTGTAATAGCAAACGAAGAAGCTAAAGTAACAGAGGTAAAAGCAGCAACAAGTACTGCAGTAACACAGGATATTCAAATTTTCACTTCAGACAATGCAGATGGAAAGATTAATCCTCAAACGATTGAAGATGCTTTTGCAAAAGCAGGTTTTTTTATTTCAGCGAATAGAGATATGAATGGTCCATTTAAGAAGCAGTTTAAAGAGACAACATTTGATGTCTATAATCTTTTTACTTTTTTTAGTAAGAAAGAGACCCTTGAACTGGTAAAAAAATACCCAAATATGGGACTTTTCTCTCCTATGAGTATGTCAATATATACTAAAAAAGGTGACAGCAAAATCTCAATCTCAACATTAAGTGTACAAGCAATGGCAAAAATCTTGAAGATTCCAGCAGATGATGCAACACTTGTGAAAGTGGGAGAGATGGTAAAAGAAGCATTGAAAGGTGCTATGCCAAAAGGTCAGTTTGAAACACTTTCATATAGTGTACAAGAGCTTACAGGTTCCATGGTTACAAGCTATGAAATGGAGATGGATCCTGATGAGTGGGAAGATGAAAAAGAGGGTATTCAAATGGAATTTGAAGGTACGCTTGCACCTAATGGTTTTGTGATGGCAGGATTTAATGATCTCAATCATGACTTTAAAGAAAGTAAGTATGAAGCTTATGATTTTTATGATGTTTACTCTATCTGTAAACTCCCAGTCATCTATACAGTTGCAAAAGTTCATCCTGAAGCAGGAGCCTATGCACCATGTTCACTCTATATGTATAAAAAGAAAGAGGAAAAAAATATGCATATTGCTTTTCCCTCTGTCTATAACTGGATATCTTCTATGGATATCAAAGATAAAGA
>CAZXGY010000214.1:0-3091 GCA_964640455.1 uncultured Sulfurovum sp. | reverse complement strand
TATAGATATAACACCCTTAGCCTTTAAGACCATAAGTACTACCATAATAGCTACCAATAAAACTTGAATAACAGATATTTTAACAAATGACGATTTTAATGTTTTAAAAGTATCTGTATTTTGAGAATTTGCTAGTTTTATAAGTTTATACTTTTTAATTTCTATATACATCATAATAGCCCAAACAACTACCATAATGATAGTGGTCATTTCCCAACCTAATTCACCAGTAAATACTGCTACAAGTCCTGCAAAAGCTATCATTGTGGCGATGGCTTGAAATATCATTGTATAGATAAAAGAAGCTTTTTTGAATCCTTGTGGGGTTTTACCTGCCATAAAAGGAAGGAGTAATCCTCCCACTAAAAAACCTAAAAAAATCTTTACCAATACACTATGCATAGCTAACATTTCTGCTACTTCCATTATTAATCCTTAAATATCTGTTTGTTTAAAAGTGGATTATACTATAATCGTTCTAATTAAACTTTAAAGGCTAAACATGGCTAGTTCTATCGTAGAAGCATTAGAAATCATTGCAAATAGTATCCCCTCTCTTGATGGGGAAATCATCCCTATTGAGAGTGCTGTAGGTCGTGTAGTGACAGAAGATTATATTGCTACTTTTGACTTACCCAGATTTAACAACTCTGCTATGGATGGCTATATTGTAAAGGTAGTAGATGCAGGTAATTTAGTTACATGTAATGATATTATTTATGCAGGTGATAATCCTCAAATGCTACTGAGTGCTGGTACTGCCATCAAAATCATGACGGGTGCGCCTATACCAGAAGGTGGAGAAGCTATTGTTCCTATTGAAAATGTCATACTCAAAGGGTCAGAAGTACTACTCCCTAGTGGCATAGAAGAAAATCACTTCATACGTATGGCTGGAGAAGATATTAAAAAGGGTACAGTTTTTTTATCTAAGGGTGAGACTATTAATGCTTATACTATCGCTTCACTTGCGAGTCAAGGCATCACGCATGTAACTGTTACTAGAGAGATTAAAGTGGCTATTTTTGGTACAGGAGACGAACTACGTCCACACTTTGAAAAGATAGAAGATCACCAACTCTATAACTCAAACTCTCCTATGTTTCTCACACGAAGTAAAGCACTAGGGTGTACCGTAAGATTTATACGTACTTCTGCTGATACTTTACAAGCACTAGAGACATCTATACGTTCTACGCTTGATGCAGATATGATTATCACCTCTGGAGGTGTCAGCGTAGGAGATAAAGACTTTACCAAAGAGGCTTTTACTAATTTAGGTATGGAACTTCTTATAGATAAAATAGACATCAAGCCAGGTAAACCAACGATTGTAGGGAAAATAGGTAAAACGATTATTATCAATCTACCAGGTAATCCTCTGGCTTCTATGGTTAACTATGAACTCTTTATTCGTGCAATATTACGTAAACTCTCTGGTAGAGCAGATTACTACCATGGTACGATTAAGACTACAATGAGAAATGATTTTTCTACACGAGGTGGTAAATATGCTGTCGTATTGGGTAGCTTTGATGGTAATAGCTTTGAACCTCTTAAGCCTCAAATGCCTGGTATGGTTTCACCTATGCAAAAAGCAGATGGATTTATACTCATTACACCTGATATAAAAATATTGGAAGCGGGTAAAACTGTAAAAATGATACCGATAAAATGGGAATTTACAAGTTTGATAAAAGAAGATTTGTTTACAAGTTAAAAGGACTCTCCTCAAGAGAGGAGAGGAAAGATTATCTTAAAGTCCTGAGATATACTCTGATACTGCTTTGATAGTCGCTTCATCCATAGATGCTACTTGACCTTTCATAAGCATACCCATACCAGCTACATTTCTAGTACCTGCTTTATATTCTGCAATTGATGCTTCTAAAGCTGCTACTGATTGTCCTGCGATAACTGCAGATTTACCAAGTGCTTTTGTTGTTCCTGTAGCACCATGACATCCTGCACATTTAGCGTATGCTGCTTTACCAGCTGCATTGTCTGAAGATACTACTTCTTTAGCTGCTGTTACTGTTTCTGAAACAGTCTCTGATGCAGATGCTGCTGCAGTTGCTGCCGCTGCTCTCTCTTTAAGTGCTGTTGCTGCATCAGTTGCTTTTTTCGCTGCAGCGTCTTTTAATTCTGCTGCTTTTGCCGCTGCTGCATCTGCTACTTTTTGTGCTTCAGCTTTTGCTGCTTCTGCAACTTCTGCTGCTTTTGCTTTTGCTGCTTCAGCTGCATCAGATGCTGCTTTTTTTGTTGCTTCTACTGCTGATGCTGTATCATTTTTTACTGCTTCAGTTACTTTATTAGCTGCATCTGTTGCAGCTTCTTTTGTCTTTTCTCCACATGCTGTAAACAACAAAGTTGCTGCTACAAGTGAAAGTAGTGTTAGGTTTTTCATTCATTTCCTTTAATTTAGATTCAAGTGAATTATAGCAAAAAAATTTATATTAAACTTTTTTAGGTGTCTTTATTGCAGTATATGCTAAAAGTTTTTCCCACAATAACGGGTCAGACCATTCACTCTGCACTTGTTTAGAAAACACAATATCATCTAATACTATTTTACCCATAAGTACAGAGTGCGCATCTTCTTTAAACCCTTGAGCATAGCCAGTCTCTGTCTCGTGTACTATAATACTATGTAGTTTTACTTCACGCTCACCATTTTGCATATCGGTACATTCAAGTACCCTCTCCACCATAAGATAGATAATCCGTGAGAACTGTTCAGCAGAAGGAGAAACAGGAAGCTCAACCCATCTATTAGAGTAGGTTTTCATAGCTTCTATGTATTTAGCATCATCTCCACTCCAAAGGGTAATAGCATGATCAAATGAATCTATAAGCTCTTTAATATACAATTTTGTCAATCCAAAATCATACACCATCTGCCCATTATCTAAATAATTAGATTCTAAAAGTACTTCTATCTTATAGGAGTGCCCATGTATATTCTCACTACATCGTTGTGTAGAACAATCACGAACAATATGTGCATTTTCAAATTTAAAAAGTTTACGTATTAACATCATCTATCCTTAATAGGAGTCTATATCTCTGATTTTAACACAGCTAACTTAAG
>CAZXGY010000213.1:0-3092 GCA_964640455.1 uncultured Sulfurovum sp. | reverse complement strand
CATCAACTTCACCAATATCATATTCCTCATAGCGTACCACTGAATTTATTCTCAACCGAGCAATAGGGTCGTTGGTGTATAAAATAAATTTTTTCATAGAACTACCATCTACTCCGATTCTTTTACTGTCTGCTTCTGCTCTACTTTTATACAAAGGAAAAATGTATTTATCTGGAACAACATCTGATTTTTCTTCACCAGAAGAAGAGAAAACAATACCCCCTTGTAATAAATGATTAAGTGAAGCGACACTAAGATCCATATTTCCCTTTGAATAGTCAATATTAACAAGACTCTTTATCCAAAACTTAGAATCATAATGGACATAAGGGACATATTGGTTTTCTATAAAGACAATAATATCTATATTTTTCCCACCTAAACCAAGATAAAAGTATTCTACTTGCCCTACTTTAATATTTTTATAATAAATAGGAGTACCTACAGATACACTGTCTCCATTGGATGAAGTTAAATGAAAATATTCACCTTTTAAATTATCTCTATATGCTTGTGCAAGCCCAATGAACTTACGAGTAGGGGTTTTTCCTCCTGCAGTAGAATACACATTAATGTAAGTTCCTGAAAGCAATGTATCTAAACCAGAAACTCCAGAGAGTCCCACTTCAGGCTTTACTATCCAAAATCTAGCATTTTCTGTAAGGTATGGTCTTGATGCCTTACTATCCATACGGACAACAACAATCACACCATCTGTACCTTCTTCTGCATAGATTTTAGTCACTTTTCCTACAGGCACATTTCTAAACTTTACCACACTCTGTCCGGCTACCAAACCTTCATTTTGGGGGAAAATAATCTTAATCTCTGCTCCACGCTCTGCAAAGTGCTGGTATGCCAACCATCCTGCTATAATCAATGCAACAATAGGCACAATCCAAATAGAAGTAATAAGATTAAATTTAGTAGATTCTGTTATCTCGGGGATCTTATGGGCCATTTATCTATTTTCCTTAATTAAAGTTTCATCAAAAGCATGTGCTGCTAAAAGTGTAAAAAAGACAGAAATAGCAAATGCAGTTGCTGCAGTACCTGCCAAAACCTCAATACTTGTAAGGTGTATAAGTGCTGCAAGTATGGCAACCACAAATACATCTATCATCGACCAAGGCCCAACAATTTCTGTCATATAGTACAATTTATGTTTATTTACTTTCCTATCTTTTCCCATAGGGTATTTTACACTAATTAAAAGATAAAGCAAAATAAGAAACTTCATCACAGGAATCATAATAGATGCAAAGAAAATGATAGCTGCAATGGGGTAGGATCCATGTTCCCACAACATCACTACACCCCCTAAAATAGTACTTTCATCTCTCACTCCAAATGCAGAAGTTACCAACATAGGGTAAATGTTTGCAGGAATATAAGCAATCATAGCTGTAATAAGAAATGCCCAAGATTTTTCTGTAGAAAAACTTCTATGGTGATAGATGGAAGAATTACAGCGTCTACAAACATTCTCTTTGCCTTTATCTATATTTACTGCATCACAGATAGGACAAAATATGAGTTTACTTTTATCTACTTCTATCATATATTCTCATTTTTAAATATCATTCTTTTTCTCAGCATCCATATTTCAGAAAGATGAATACGTTTAGTGATGTAAATATCTACAATCACGAAGATCATTAACGCCCAAAAGGCAATACCTATATGAATCTGTCCAAAAGCCACAAGCTTAACAAGTGCTACCAATAGACTAATGAAAAAAATATCTGCCATACTCCAAGGAGTAATATAGGCAAGTAAAATAAGCAATTCTTTTGTTGTCTTTTCACCACGTTTCATTTTTAAAAGTGCAAAAAGGAGTATATTTATAAGAAATATCATCAAAGGGAAAATAAAAATAAGAAAAGCACAAATAAACCCTACAATATAAAATCCATTTTCAAACAAAGAAAAAATTGTTTTAGGTATGGTAATAAACTGTTCATTTCCCAATATATCCATCTTAATCACAGGAAAAGTATTTGCCAAAATAAAAAATATAAGTCCCGTAATACTCAATGCCAATCCATGTTCAATCAGTTTACTATCATAACGATACAAAATACCCCCACACTCCATACAACATGCTTTACTTCCGTCTTTAATAGGTACTTCCTCATGCAGAGTATAACACTGGTGGCAGATAATAAGATTATCAAGGGCATCTTCATTTTCAAGTTTCATGGTTATAATTATAGCCAATTGAACTCACTATCAGATAAGGACTGTTATGCGTATACTCTCCATAGGTAAAACCATTGAATATGAAGCACTGAACATTACATATATTACAGAAGCTGACTTAGCTACACACCAAGATATAGCATTATATGATTACATTATTATAAACGGTGGTGATGGAACCATTCGTCGTGTGGTAAAGACATTACATACTATGAAGCATAATGCAAAGTTTATACTAAATCCTACAGGTTCCTTTAACGTCATAGCCAAGCTACATAGGGTTCCAAAATTAGATAATGTACTTCAAAAACTTGCACAAAATGAATTACCCCAAACAGAACAACATCAGTACAATAGCCTAAATGATGAGATGTTCCTCTTCTCTGCTGGAAATATGGGAGATTTACAACACATCTTTTTAGCAGAAACACTACGCTTTGGGATACTTAAAAAAGGCATACTAAAATATCTACTAGCTGTACTATTTCTTCTGCCTGTACACCTCATCATGACACCTTTTATGCTACTAAGCCCTAGAAGGTTTTTCATCTTTACCCCTGCTAGTTTCATAAAAAAGCTTGGTAGTTTTTATGGACAAGTAAAAGAGATGGAGATAGACTTACAAAATAGCTACAACCTCATAGAGCTAGATGGGGATGTAGTTACTGTAGAAGAGAGTATATTAAAAATAAAACCTGCGGGGTTTATTGAGATTGTTATTTAAAGTCAGATAAATAGTTTTTATCAAGACTTTACAGCTTTTACCCTCAACCTCTTGTAGTCTAACACCCATCCCTCTTTTTCACTGTATATTTTGTTTTTCAATATCTCTATGACTTCCTTTTTAAACACCTCATATTGTTCAACGCTCAAATGGCTAGTTACACCAT
>CAZXGY010000212.1:0-3099 GCA_964640455.1 uncultured Sulfurovum sp. | reverse complement strand
TAATCATAATTAAAAGAGAGGTAAAAGATGAAGCATTTTGGGTTAGACATATGGAGTAATGATAACTTTATTATCAAAAATGACACGATTAACATCAATCATGCTTCACAACCCTCTCTACTTCAGATAACACAAGAGATACGTGAAAAAGGATACAAAGGTCCTTTACTACTTCGTTTTCCTCACCTCATAGAGAAACAAATATCCACCCTTTTTAAAACCTTTGAACAAGCAAAAAAAGAATTTAAGTATCAAGGTTCTTTTCATGCTGTCTTCCCACTTAAGGTCAATCAATTTCCTAACTTTGTAGAGTCTCTTATGGATGTATCAGAATCCTATAATTATGGTTTAGAAGCAGGAAGTAAAGCTGAACTTATCATTGCTATGACCAAAACACCTCTAGGTGCTCCCATTACTGTCAATGGCTTTAAAGATAAAGAGATGATATCACTCTGTTTCATCGCCGCAAAAATGGGACATAACATTACCGTAACCATAGAAGGTTTAGGTGAGCTTGAAACCATTGTACAAGTAAATCGTGAATTCAATACCAACGTGGAAACCCCTATAACACCTAAGATAGGTGTACGTATACGTCTACATAGTGCTGGCATAGGTATCTGGGCAAAGAGTGGAGGCTATTCTTCTAAGTTTGGGCTTACTTCTACAGAACTATTAGAAGCCTACGAGATGCTTAAAAAACATAAACTTCTAGACAAACTATGGATGATACACTTTCACATTGGCTCACAGATGTCAGACATCGCCCCGCTCAAAAAAGCACTACGCGAAGCAGGAAACATCTATGCAGAACTTAAAAAACGTGGAGCAGATGCACTAGGAGCCATAAACATCGGTGGTGGTTTGGCAGTAGAGTATAGTCAACATGAAGGCAAAACGGAACGTAACTATTCTCTCCAAGAATTTGCCAACGATGTGGTATATCTTATGCAAGAGATAGCCAAAAGTAAAGGGGTAGAAGAGCCTGATATATTTACTGAATCTGGACGATACATCGCAGCTTCTCATTCTGTGTTGGTTGCTCCCGTATTGGAACTTTTTTCTCAAGAGTACAATGAGAAAGGTCTACGGCTTAAAAAGAAAAACCCCCCACTCATTGAAGAACTTAATGATCTCTATACTTCACTTTCACGAAAACATGCACGTGAGTACTTGCATGATGCACTAGATCATATGGAGAGTCTACTGACCCTCTTTGATTTAGGATACATTGACCTTGAAGACCGTTCAAATACGGAGATATTGGTAAACCTCATTATCAAAAAATCTATTGCTCTTCTTCAAACAGAAGGTACAGATGAACTTAAAAAACTTCAAGACCGAATACAAGAAAAGTACCTTGTAAACTTTTCAGCTTTCCAGTCACTACCTGACTTTTGGGGCTTGGCACAACAGTTTCCCATTATGCCACTTGATAGACTCAATGAAGAGCCTACCAACCCTGCTAGTATCTGGGATATCACTTGTGATAGTGATGGTGAGATAGGCTTTAACCGTGAGTTACCACTTTACTTACACGACATTGATGTGAGTAAAGAAGAGTACTTTTTAGCCTTTTTTCTTACAGGTGCATACCAAGAAGTTCTGGGGATGAAACATAATCTTTTTACCCATCCCACTGAAGCTGTCATCACCTTTGATGATAAAGGAAAACATCATATAGAGCATCTTATAGAAGCACAAAATCTTATAGATGTACTAGATGATTTAGACTACGATACCAATGTCATGAATAAAACACTTAAATACCGAATAGAAGAGTCTGAACACATTTCTAAAGAAGAAAAAAGAGAACTTTTAGGTAAACTTTACCTTTATTTAAGTGAAAATAGCTATCTTAAGACCATACAAGCTATAGATGAAAGAGAATAATACTAAAAATGATAAAACTGTTTAAACTTATTAAAGAAGACTTTGCCAATGTTAAAAAAAATGACCCTGCTCTGCACTCTACTTTTGAACGATTTTTTAACTACCCCGGTCTGTGGGCTATGTTCTTCTATAGAATTTCACACTCTATATACAACCTTGGATTACGGTTTCTGCCACGTTTCATTTCAGCACTTGGACTCTTTCTTACAACAATCGATATACATCCTGCCGCTAGACTTGGACGTAGAGTATTTATTGACCATGGAGTAGGTGTGGTTATAGGTGAAACAGTTATTATAGGTAATGATGTCATTATTTACCAACAAGTGACACTAGGTGGGGTAAGTACTTCAAAGGGTAAACGTCACCCTACTTTAGAAGATAATGTAGTCATCGGTGCTGGAGCAAAAGTACTAGGCAATATTACCATAGGTGAAAACTCAAAAGTAGGTGCAAACTCCGTTGTAGTTAAAAATGTGCCTGCTAATTCAACTGCCATAGGTATACCTGCTCGTGTACTCAAACGTGGGTATGATAAAACACCCCTTAGTCACAATAAAATCCCCGATGTTAATAAAGAAATATTTGAGTATCTCATCAAACGTATTGAAGTACTTGAAGATGCTCTTCCTAAAGGAAAACAAGAAGGCATTAAGAAAAAAGACCATGATCTTGATGAACTTTATGATAACTTTATACACAGTATGGACTAGCAAGAAGGTTATATTTTTCATAACGACTTCTTCTTAGTCTACTATCAACCTCTTTTTGATATAATATTAGTTATTTAAACTAACTATTGTAAAAGGGTTTTCATGCAACTATCAAATCGCATCGACAAGCTATCTCCGTCTATTACTATTGCTATCTCATCACTTGCACGTGATTTGAAAGCACAAGGAAAAGACATACTTTCATTCTCAGCTGGGGAGCCAGACTTTGAGACACCACAACGTATCAAAGATGAAGCTATTAAAGCTATTAATGATGGTTTTACGCGATACACAGCAGTACCGGGCATACCTGAACTTTTAGAAGCCGTAACAACGAAACTTAAAAGAGACAATGGACTTGAGTATGAACCATCAGATATCATCGTAAGTAATGGTGCAAAACAATCTCTCTTTAACCTCTTTCAAACTGTACTTAACCCAGGTGATGAAGTTATTATCCCTGCACCATATTGGGTAACCTACCCTGAGCTTG
>CAZXGY010000211.1:0-3114 GCA_964640455.1 uncultured Sulfurovum sp. | reverse complement strand
ATGTATATATCTCTATATCGTTTACTAAACGATTCTGTATCACCCACAACCATCACACCACCATCATCCGTTCCAGCAATACCTCCTGGGGCTTCATCCCTCTCCCCACCTAAAGCTTTTTCCCAAAGGAGTTTTCCGTCTAATGTTACCTTAGCCACATAGATATCTCTATCATAGTTTTTTGCAAGTGACTTTGTCATACCGAGTATAAATAAATTTCCATCTGCAGCACGGGTAATGGCTTTAGCTTCATCTTCTTTTGTCCCACCAAGAAGAAGTCTCCATACTACTTCTCCCTCTGCATTCATACGTACAACACAAATATCTGTACGCTGTGCATTATATAATTTACATGTTCCTACAATAGCACTTTCACCCTTTTCTAAGGCAATGATACCTTTAGCTACATCATCATCGTCTCCACCATATATTTTTTCCCATACTTTTACATAGGCTTCTTTTTTCTTTATAGGCACTTTCTTCTCTTGAGGAATTGTATTTGCATCTATCCCTACTGTCAATAACAACATTAAACTTACTAAAACCCATTTTTGTTTTAACATTTCAACTCCTTAAAAATTTTTAATATATCTATCCACTTCTATAAACAATGTATCATCTAACTCTAGTTTCAATTTCATTAAAGAGAGTGGTAACTTAAATGCTTTCATTTTTACAGCATCTTTTTGAGTCACCAAGAGTGAACTTGCATCTTGTGCTAACATCTCTGCTTTGAGCTGAGCCTCATCAAAATAAGCATGATCCTCTAAATAGATATTTCCTACTACACCTTTAGGAAGATAGGCGTCAAGTCTTTTAGGATTAGAGATAGCCGTTACAAGTAACATTTTATCAGTTAGGTTTTCATACTCTACTACTCTTTTAAACTCTGTTTCTTCTTTAGCCACTATATCTGCATAACGTTTAGTAAATGCAAATTCTCTTAATGGTCCAGCAGGAAAGGGCAAGGTATTGACTATACATGCTGGCTCTAAAAGTATTTCAAATTTCTCTATCTCTACCCTATTAAATCCATCATCTAGTATAATAAGTTTTGCACCCTCTCGCATAGCAAGCTCTATGGCTATACTACGATCTTCACTCACTATCACTGAAGCATTGGGTAATGACTCTGCCATAAACATAGGTTCATCACCACTTTGCTTAACATCAACAGCCACTTTGCCCTTGAAGCTCACCTCTACAAGCCCTACACTCTGACGTCCATACCCACGTGAGATAATAGTCACATCGTCGTACCTAGAAGCAAGTGCTATCACGAATGGTGTTTTTCCAGAACCCCCAACTTGCAAATTACCTACACTTACTATAGGTAGGGTAAAATAATTTTTAGGTGTGACGACTCTACGTATGAACATCACGGTACCATACACTAAGGAAAGAGGAAAAAGAAGTATCATTACAAGATAATGATACCACTTAGGAGAGAAAAACATTGCTTCAAAAAATGCTGTCATGAACACTCCTTTGCACCAAGTTTTTTTATTTCACTACAGGTAAATCCTGCCTCTTTACGTGCTTCTGCATTTACATGAGGTCTATGTTTATGGAGTAAATCATATTTATCAAGTATCTCAAAATAAACCTCTTCATTTTTATCCTCTTGCTTACATTGATATTTAAACCATCTATCACCTTTTAAGACATGCTCTATCTCTTCTTCATAAATGACATGTAACATCTCTATAAGTTTTGCTACAGCAGGCAGTTTACGTTTATTGTCCAATCTTTTGATAATTTGAGGATTTACATCAAGTCCAGAGGCTTCAAAATAACGAGGGACTATTGCCATTCGGTCAAGTATATTATGTGCTGTGTTATTGGCTGCATCAAAAAGTCCTGAATGCACAGGGAAATCTCCATGGTTAAACCCAAGTTCTTTTAAAAGACTGTCTAACATTTTGAAGTGTCTTATCTCATCAACAGCCACCTCTAACCAGTCTACTTTATATGCCATAGGCATTTGAGGGTAACGGTAGACAGCATCAAGTGCCAAGTCTATAGCAGAGAACTCTATGTGTGCAATGGAGTGGACTAAGGTTGCTAAACCTTCGTTCGTATCAAAGTCTTTACGGTGACGTAGTTGTGCAGGCGTAACGATAGTACAATAGGAAGCATAGGAGGGTGTTTCAAAGATAAGTGGAGAGAAGTCATCCTCTACCCTAACCTCATTTTGGTTACAATACTCCAAACATTGAACAGTCAATTTTTCTTTGGTTTCTATGTTACCACTGATAATAGCTTGTTCTAACAATTTATAAATATTCATACTAAGGATTATAACCGATGGAGATTAAAATACAACCTATGGGTGCTACCCAAACAAACTGTTACATCGTTACTATTGATGGTAAAGACATCATTATCGACCCTGGCATGAATGCAACCAAATGGGTACTTGATAATGTTAGTAATCCTATAGCCATACTCAATACCCATGGACACTTTGACCATGTATGGAGTAATGCTGAAGTAAAAAAAGCACTTAATATTCCTATCTATTGTCCTAAAGAAGATATTTTTATGCTAAGTTCAGATCCTCTTGGTCAAGGTACCCCTAAAAGTACTGCAGATTATGAAATAGTCGGTGATGAAAAGCTCAAGATTAAAGGAATCACTGTCAACTTTAGACACTTTCCTGGACATACTCCAGGCTGTAGCATCATAGAGATAGGTGATGTATGGTTTAGTGGAGACTTCCTTTTTGAAAAAAGTATCGGTCGATGGGATTTCCCTGCATCAAACGGTGAAGACATGATAAAAAGTATAGAAAAAGCCTTAAAGATAGAAGAAGACTATACGGTCTACCCTGGTCATGGACTCAGTACCACATTAAAAGCAGAACAAAGAGTATTACCTTTTTGGATAGAACAGGTGAAGAGGAGTCTTTAGTTAACCCAATACATGACTATCTAAAACAAAGGTAGTAAAACTACCCTCAAAAACAAGCTTATCTTCTACATAAGCTTCTACATCTACAACTCTTTTCTTACCTTTTGAACTTACAACTGTAGCCTTGCAGAGTACAACACCTCCTACTCTCACAGGAGCTACGAACTTAGAGCTAGAAGAACCTAGTACCACATAGGGGTC
>CAZXGY010000210.1:0-3126 GCA_964640455.1 uncultured Sulfurovum sp. | reverse complement strand
CTTTGACCTTATCTCTTCTCTTTTCAAGTGTTGCACTGGGAATTTGAATTCAGGAGATAAAAAAGCTTAAAGACAATAAATAAATATGGATTTAACTAATATCATATACTATAGTTTGTTTAAGTGTTGATTTTTGGAGAATAATTAGATTAAGTGGCTCCGGATGCAGGATTCGAACCTGCGACCAAGTGATTAACAGTCACCTACTCTACCGCTGAGCTAATCCGGAATGTGTGTGAAAAAAGCGAGTGCTTGTTTCGTGGGTGAGATTATAGTCAAAAAGTTTTTTAAAGTCAAGGATTTTTTAGACTTTTTTGTAAAATTCTACACCATTTGTAGAAACAACCTTTATTTTCTCTTTTCGTAGAAGATTTTGCACCCTATTTTGGCTCTTTTCATCAAAAAGAACTTCTATGTCTTCTTTGGTCAGTGGACGTTTTGACAAAGTTTCAATTATTTGTTCATCACTATAGCTAGAAGCTGTAATATCTGCTTTTTTACGTGAAGCAATATATATAGGTAGTGAACTATCAAAAAAATGACTAATATCTAGCAGTTCTTGAAAACTTACAGGTTTTACATCAAATGCAGGTGGTCTGTCTATCGTTCCTATATCTATGCGTGTAGGTTGTAGTTTTAACAAGTACTCATTAAGCTTGGCTATCTCTTCTTTAGAGTCATTCAAGGTTTTCACTATGAGTATCTCTATTACCAAAGGTCCAGCATACTTATTTTTAAAGTCTAACATCCCTGCTTTAATGTTTTCAACATCTATACCTGAGTGGGAACGATCAAGTTTTTGTAGACACTTTTGTGTCGCACAGTCTAAAGAGAGTTTTACTTCATCTAGTTTGAGTAAAGCTTCTTGTGTTTTAATATCATCAATAGTAGCTGCATTAGTAAGTATAAGGGTTTTAGTACTACCTTTAAAAGTATTTATTTCATCTATGAGTTTTGAAAGGTGTGGGTAAAGTGTAGGCTCACCATTTGCAGTGAGGGTAATGAAGTCTATATCTTTATGCTCTTTAAGTGCAGTTTTAACAGCCTTAGCTATCTCTTCTACACTTAGTACTTCATCTTGGCTTCCCATTGTCTTAGCAGGGTCTAGCTCACAGTAGAGGCAGTCAAAGTTACACTGCTTCTTACCTGGACTCAAGTCAACCCCTAAAGATTTACCAAACCTTCTAGAGTGGATGGGTCCAAAGATGATGTTTGACATCTATTTTTTACCAGAAACTCTCTGACATTCAGACACAAAGTGCATCGCATTTTCTACAGGGACATCAGGAAGGATGCCGTGACCAAGGTTAAAGATATGACGCTTGCCACCCATAATCTCTTGTATACCTTCTACACAAGCTGTTGTAGCCTCTTTAGAGTAAAGACGACATGGCTCCATGTTTCCTTGGAGGACATACTTGTCTCCTAGTTTCTCTTTAGCCATAGCCATAGGAGTTCCCCAGTCTACGCCAAATACATCGAAGTTACCATAGACAAGTCCACGTTCTATAAACGATGCCACTCCCTTAGGGAACATAATGATAGGTGTATCAGGGTACTTAGATTTAAGATAGTCTGCTATCTCAACCATATATTTCCATGAGAACTCATCATATTTACCTGGTTCAATCGCTGCTGCCCATGAATCAAAGATTTGTACTACATCGATACCCGCTTCGATTTGTTTTTCCATGTAAAGTTTTACTACTTCAGTGACTTTAGCAAGAATGTTATGAAGTAACTCAGGATTAGAATACATCATCTTTTTACAAAGGTTATACGTCTTTGTTCCTTGTCCTTCTATCATGTATGTAGCCAGTGTCCAAGGAGCACCTGTAAAACCGATAAGGGCTATTTCATCTCCTCTTTCATCTAACTGCTTACGTAAAAGTTTAATAGTATCAAACACATACGTAAGTTTAGATGCAGCTTCATCTCCACCGATGAGTCTGTCTAAGTCTTCCTGTGTCTCAAGTGGATCAGAGAATCTTGGACCTTCACCTTTAACAAAAGACAAGTCCATTCCCATTTCATCTGGTATCACCAAAATATCAGAGAACAAGATAGCCGCATCTACACCTACGATGTCCAGTGGCTGAATAGTTACTTCTGCCGCTTTTGGAGGGTTATGACATAAGTTAAGAAAATTTCCTGCTTCTGCTCTTACAGCCATATATTCTGGCAGGTAGCGTCCTGCTTGTCTCATCATCCATACGGGTGTGTATGGTGTCTCTTTTCCTAGACATGCGTCTACAAATATCTTACTCATTACTTACCTACCTTACCTAATAAATATAATCCTGCAGCCAGTGCAGTAATAGAAAATGCAAAATACATCATATCTTGCGCTGTTGTAAATTGTGTATGTAGCACTCTTTGAAAAAAGTTTACTACGAGTACCATAACAATGACTTTTGCTATCTTATCTTTGAGCTGGTCAAGTGAATGAATGGCTAGCAATTTTGAACCATTTTTACCCTCAGCTGCTTCAATATCTGAGATAAAAAGCTCATACAAACCAAAAGAGAAGATGAACATTACAACCGCGATAAGATACAAATCTACCGCACCAATAATACCTGCAACAATATCTTCATGGAAATTTTCAGGATGTGCATGGGTGATAATGGTATTAAATGTATATACAGCAACTCCCCAAATATCCATAGAAGCAACAACAAAAAGTATTACTGCCCCAAGTAAACCAAATACAACAGCTAGAATAACAATAAATCTACTGTTCCAAATTAAACCTTCAAATACTCTTTCTATCATTACATATTTTCCTCTAATTTTATCCACTTTTGAGCAATACGGACTGCATTGGTAGCAGCTCCTACTCTTACTTGATCTGCAACACCCCATAGGTGTAAGATATTATCTGCAAACAAATCTTTACGTATACGTCCAACGTATGTCTCATCTGTATCTGTAGAAATGATTGGCATTGGGTACTCGTTTTTAGACATATCATCAATCACTGTTACGTTTTCAAATGCTCCAAGTACTTCTCTTGCTTTATCTACATCTACATTGACACCTTCTTCAAAAGTAATGGTAATAGACTCAGAGTGCGAACGAAGTACTGGTACACGTACACAAGTAGCACTTAGTGCAAAGTCTGTA
>CAZXGY010000209.1:0-3129 GCA_964640455.1 uncultured Sulfurovum sp. | reverse complement strand
ATAGAAGCAGGAACCATCCTAGAAGATGCAATATGGCCGAATACTGTTTATTTTGATGGACGTTTTGTCAACCACTTTTATGATGCTCAAATTTCAGGAAATGGATCAAAGGGACTTGTTTATAAAGGTATACGATTTTTATCTGCTGATCTTTGGGCATTGCGTGGCATAGATACAGTCAATAGACACAATCTTTACAGCTACACTAATGCTTTAGAGTACTTTAAAAAAGGCTTTATGGAGTCAAACCCTACTACACGACGTAAATACCAAGCAAAAATGTTAGTAAGTGTAGGACATTTCATGCATATGATAAATGATATGAGTGTACCAGCTCATGTAAGAGCTGACCCTCATGCAGAGGGTGATGTAATGGAAGTGTGGGCAAGAGGAGGAGAAAATGGTAATAAATCTACAGGCTTTAGAGTCTCAGGAAGTACTGTAAAATCTTATGCAGGTATATCAAGAAGACCAGATAACCGTGTACCAAAGTATGGAAAGTTTACAGACTTCATTACCCAAGAAGCCTACTGGACAGCTACTCACTTTTTTAGTAAAGATAGCATCTTTACCAAAAAATACCCTAGAAAAAGTGATACTTATGAAGAGCTATTTTACAATAGAGATGAACTGGAAAAATACTATGTAAGAAGTGACAGTGTAAGTGGTATACCAAGAGGAACGAAACTTGCTATACGTGTAAAGAGCTATATTACAAATATTTTAAAAGAGAAATATTATAGAGATGATAAACTAACCATGGGCTTTGATATGAGTACCTCATTTAGAGGAAACTACTCCGTCATCACTGATAATGCCCGTATCCTCATCCCAAGAGCCATAGCCAATGCAAGAAACTTTGTAAACTACTTCTTTAGAGGACAGATAAGTGCAAAGATAGATGGAGACAATATAATCATAAAAAATATCTCTGATAAAAGCTTTGTGAAAAATAGATATACCGCAACCCTGCAGTATGGAGGACATTATCTAGTAAAGTATCATAATGGAGATGGTGTATTACATAATTTTGTATTTGAGTATGATCTAGAGAGATCAACACATAACATAGAGTCTATCGGTACAGATGTATATTCAGGAGGATTTACAGCACTTAGGTCTCTTAAGCCTGGAGAGAGCATTGTAGTGCCTATAAAAAGAGATACAAGTATCACCTCTAAACATATTGTAGTGGTGTATGATGGAAACATAGGAGGAGAGCGAGGTCTTGCAGTCTGTAGTGCTAAGACTCCTAATGTGATGAGAGTAGATTGAATATGCTTCATTTTTACTTTGTGAAAAAAAGAGTATAACACCTGAAGTAGGAAGTGAATATAAAGGTATTTAGGTAAACTATAAGTTCTAAAAAGTTAAGAGGATTGAATTATGAGTATAGTCATGACAGGTGGTGGTACGGGTGGACACTTGACCATTATAAAAGCGGTGAAAGAGGTAATAGTCCTTCGACAAGCTCAGGAACCGTTGGCTGAGCCTGTCGAAGTCATTTATGTGGGCTCAACTAAAGGGCAAGATAAAGAGTGGTTTGGAGAAGATAGTGATTTTACTGAAAAGTATTTTTTTGAAACCCGTGGTGTCGTCAACCAAGGCGCATTAGGAAAAGTAAAGTCACTTCTCATGATGGTAAAAGCGATGTTTCAGTCCATCAAAATACTACGTACTCATAAAGCAAAAGTAGTTTTTTCTGTGGGTGGTTTTTCTGCTGCACCCATGGCATTTGCTGCAAAACTTACAGGGACTCCTTTAGTCATACATGAACAAAATGCAGCGTTAGGTTCACTCAATAAACTCTTAAAACCCTATGCCACACATTTTATCTCTTCCTATTTAGAAGAGAGTCCTATAAAAGCGTACCCTATTAAACAAATCTTTTTTGACAATGCCCATGTGCGTAAAGAACTGAAGACGATTATCTTTTTAGGGGGTTCACAAGGGGCAAGAGCTATCAATAATTTGGCTTTGGAACTAGCGCCAACCTTGAAAGAAAAAGGGATTAAAATTATCCATCAAGCAGGTGTCAACAACATAGAAGAAGTTGAAAAAGCATATAAAGCGTTAGGCATAGAAGCTGAAGTCTTTGGTTTTACTACTAAACTGGCAGACTACATGAATGAAGCAGATTTTGCTATTGCTCGTTCTGGTGCATCGACACTTTGGGAGCTAAGTGCTACGGCTGTACCTACGCTTTACATCCCTTATCCTTACGCAGCAAAAGACCATCAGTTTTATAATGCACAGTTTTTGGTAGAAAGAAATCTTGCATGGCTTATGAGAGAAAAAGAGATACAAATAGACCAAGTCTTACAACTGTTAGAAGAAGACCTTTCACAAAAGAGTCAAGGGCTCATAGATATAGTTGAAAAAGAAGGAAGTTCCAAAATCGCACAATTATTGACACAAATATAACACAATAATAGGTTATAATAAAAAATAAAATAAAGGAGTTCAAGATGAAAAAGTATCTTATTTTAATAGTTTCTGCAGTTGCTATATTTGGTTTAAGTGGTTGTGGTGGTGGAGGGGATGATGGTTATGTTCCTCCAAGTAATCTTACAACACTATTTTTAGTTGATCAATATGATAATACATATGCGGGTATACCTTATAAATGTGATTCTATGAGAGTTTGGGAAGTTACTGCACCTAATGGTGAGTTTACTTTTTCTCCACCAGATAATTGTGAATTTGATTTTTCAAAGTATAACGGAGACAATGGTTATGACTATAGTAATGATGATAAGATTTATATTGTAGATGCAGGATATAATGGTAAAGGTAGCATCCCTTATAACTGTGATTCTTTTGGTGCAAGTAGTACTTATAATGATGGAAGATTCTTCTATGATGAAGATGACCAGTGTGTGTTTCATCTATAATCTTTTAACTTCTGAAACTATCGTTCTTTTTTAAGGACGATAGCTTTACACTTTACCTCCCAATAACAACATTTTAGATAAAATATCTCTAATTTATCAAAGAGCCAAATAGGGCTTTATTTTAGGATCATTTTATCATGGATATCAGAAAATCATTTCTAGACTATTTTCAAAGCAAAGGGCATCAGCTCATACCATCTTCACCACTTGTACCAGACGATGCAACGCTCATGTT
>CAZXGY010000208.1:0-3152 GCA_964640455.1 uncultured Sulfurovum sp. | reverse complement strand
GGTACTCAACTTCTTGCTACACTCATTAAACCTCAGTAGCACTATGCTAACTATTGATGTCTCACCTCTAACCCATAGAAAAAACCTTTTGGCTTTTTCTGCTGGTGTAGACTCATCTGCCCTCTTTTTCCTACTTCTAGAAAACAACATCAAGTTTGATATTGCTATTGTCGATTATGGTGTACGAGAACAGAGTAAAGATGAAGTCAAACATGCCAAAAAGTTAGCAAAAAAATACAAACTTTTTTGTCATTCAATCATGGCACCTACTTTTACATCACACTTTGAAAAACAAGCAAGAGACTTTCGTTATGAATTTTTTGATTCACTTGTCACCATAGAAGGCTATGATAACATCCTCACAGCCCATCAACTCAATGATCAACTAGAGTGGCTACTCATGAGACTTACTAAAGGTGCAGGCGTTTCTGAACTACTTGGACTTGAAGCACTCTCTAAAAGAGAAAACTATACCCTCGTACGCCCTTTACTTCCCTATGCCAAAGAGGAGCTACTCTCTTACCTAAAAGCCCATGACTTTCCTTACTTTGTAGATGAAAGTAATAGTGATGAAAAGTATGAACGTAACAGGTTTAGACATCAATTCTCTGATGCTTTGATAGCAGAATATAAAGAAGGTATTAGACGTAGTTTTAACTATCTGCATAAAGATAAAGAAGCACTTGAAAATAGCTTTCAAACTATATACACACACAAAGAACTTCATATTATCAAGCTACAAGATATACATGCCAAAATAAAAGCGACAGATATTACACTGAAAAAACTTGGATATCTTCTCTCTGCTGCTCAACGAAGTGAAATAGAAAAAGAGCATTCTTTAGTCATAGGTGGAACATGGGCAGTAGCACTTCAAGATGATTTACTTTATGTTGCTCCCTATGTCACCGTAGATATGCCTAAGAAGTTTAAAGAGATGTGCCGTGTTGCAAAGATTCCTTCCAAAATACGTGCATATTGTTTCTCTGAAGATATAAAGATTTCAAATCTACCGTAGGGTGCGTTTGCCAACGCACCTTTTATTAACCCTTACGGTGAAAGTTTTATTTTATACAAATTTTATTATGTGGTGCGTTAGCAAACACACCCTACGATTTTGCCAATGGGTGTGCTTTCATATACTCTTGCATTTTTTTAACTGATCCTAATTTAGTATAAATCTGTGTGGTTGCCATCGTCTCATGCCCAAGTAGCTCACTTACATCTGCTATGCGTGCACCATGGTTAAGGAGATGTGTTGCAAATGAGTGGCGTAGTTGATGTGGTGTTACCTTTAAACCTTGTGTTTTAAAAAGCTTAGTCAAAATATAACGTAATTGTGCACTATTCATGGGAGCATTACCTTTTTCAAAAAGATAGGTTTTAGGATGTTCTACCTCAAGGTATCTTTTAATAAGTGTAGAAATTTCTTCTAATAAAGGAAGCTCTCTTACTTTATTACCTTTACCATGTATTTGTATCCACTTCTCTTTAATATCTCCTAACTTAACACTACTTAACTCTGATATACGTAAACCTAAGCCATAAAGCATTGTAATAAGGAGTTTTTCCTCTAAATTTGCTATATCCAATACTTCCTCTATATATGACTCTTCTATCGGCTTAGGGAGGCTCTGAGGTACTTTTATTGTCTCATCAGCAAGTAGTTTTACATTCATATAACATTGATCTTCTAAGTATTTAACAAAAGAGCGAATAGCAGAGAGTTTTTTTACAATAGTTTTTTTAGCATTTTTAACCATTTTAAAACGAAATGGGTTAATATCTAAGATATAGATGTTGTTTTCAAGAGAAAAATGGCTCACTTCTATCATTTGACGAAGTGCCACTTCGTAAGTAATGATAGAGTGTTCAGAGTATCCTCGTACATCAAAAAGATACTCAAGAAAATCTTCTGATAATCTTTGGAGTTTCTCTTTCATCATTTAAACTATCGTATGCTCTAGCATTCGTTCAGAAAGATACGCTTTTGCTTCTTCATGGTTCAAGCCTTCAAGAGAGAGACTTTGAATATAAAAATCTATTTTTGCAAAAGGTTTAGGAATGACAAACGCATCCCAAGATTTTAACTGCCAGTATCTATCTGCTTTAAAGTTCATTACAAAAATAGGGAGTTTACTTTTAAGTGCTATACCTACTGCACCATCACTCATGGTGTGTCTAGGACCTTTAGGACCATCTGGAGTAATGAGTACCTCTTCACCACTCTTAATACTTTTAAAGGCTTGTAAAAGTACTTGTTTTGCACCTTTTCTACTAGAGCCTCTTAAGGGACGTATCTTTAAAAACTCTAATGTTTTTGCAATAAGACCTCCATCAAAATGCGAAGAGATAATCGCTGATGCTGGATGCTTTTTATGCAGATGCCTATAGGCTTGAGGTGACATAAGAAGTTCACCATGCCATGTCACACATACATGTTGTTCTTCTCCTAATGGTGTTAAGAAATGAAATTTTTTATTTGCACTCCACCAAATCATACGCATAAGAAAATAGACAAGTGGAGGAATGATAAATTGACCTACTTGTCGTAGAAAATGCTTAAGATTTGGCATTTTAATGCTTGTCATAACTATATTCTAAACAAGCACACCATCGAGTGCACCCCTAGATGTTTTGGTTACTTTTACATCTACTATTTGTCCAAGTAGCTCTTCACTACCCTCTACAAAGAAAAGTTTACCATCATCAGAACGTCCTGAGACTCTACCATTTGGTTTGAGTTCATCAAAATAGACTTTATGTACTGCACCCATCTGTGCATCCATAATCTCATCTAGTATTTCTGTATGTCTTGTCTGCAATCTTGTAAGTCTCTCTCCTGCTAAAGCATTCTCTATTTGATTATCAAATTCTGCAGCTTCCGTATGAGGACGTGCAGAGTACTTAAATGAAAACAGTTGTTCAAAACGTACCTTTTCGAGTACTTCCATAGTGTCTTCAAAATCTTCATTACTCTCTGCTGGAAAACCTACAATCACATCAGTAGAGATAGTTGCCTCTGGACATAGAGTACGTATTTTCTCACAACGGTTGATGAAGTTCTCTTTTGTGTACCCTCTTTTCATCTCTTTAAGCAGTGAAGTTGAACCAGACTGTAAGGGTACATGTATCTGCTTACATATTTTAGG
>CAZXGY010000207.1:0-3159 GCA_964640455.1 uncultured Sulfurovum sp. | reverse complement strand
CCTTATTTTATCGATTTGGTTGATAAATATATTATACGAAGGGAAAAGATGAAAAAAATAAGCAGATTAGCTTTACTTTCTTGTGTATTGCTGGGTGGAAGTCCTCTTTTAGCAAAGGCACATAAACAAAATAAGTTTTATGTAGTACCATTAGAGACAGAATCCTTTAAGTTTGATTCTGTAGATTTAATAGGTGGCAATGTAGTAGAGAATAGATTTGATATTGGTATGGATAAGAAGTTTCATCTTTTACGTATCTACAATTCAAATCGTACCAGAAAAAGAGGCTCTTTTGGAAATTTTACAAATCAGTTTGATAAAAGAATAAATATGAAAGTAGGATATAAAAAAGAGCGTATAGCATCAAGTTTACACAAAAATCCTAAACTTGCTTGTGAATATGGATGGGAAGAGATAGCTTCTGAACTGTTTTTAGGAAAACTAGAGGGCTTGCATGCTAGTTTTGGCAAAACAAATAAACTATGTAATGTGTATGATGAATATCATAACCTCAAAACAACATTGGTTGTAAAAAATAAAAGGCGTAAAAAACCTATCTCGAATAGATTAAAACTATTAAAAAAAGCAGATGGTACAGAAGTACTCTTTTATAAAAATAGTAATGGTGCTTGGGCAAATGTATTGAATGTTCCTATGACCTTTAGTGAATTAGATAATGGCTATAAACTGGTTTTAGATAATGGAGATATAGAAATATATAATTATTCGGGAAGACTCGAGGAGATACAAAGTGAAGAGAAAATTTATACGCTTTACTATAAAAATAGAAAACTAGTAAAAATTGCAGATAATTTCCAGCATGAAATGAAATTTAGATATAACAAAAAAGGGCTTATTAAAAAAGTAGTCTCTTACGATGATACGATAATTAAGTATAGATATACTAAAAACAAAAAACTCAAAGAGGTTATCTATCCTGATAATCGTATGGAAAAGTATGTTTATAATATGAAGGTAAATTGATAGAACTTTATCGTGATGATATACTTATGAAAAGTTATAGTTATGATGATGAGGGTAGAGTAGAAAGGTTTACAGGTATCAAAAAGAGCAATCCTAAAACTATTACCTATGATAAAAGTAGCATTGATGTAGAAGAGAATGGTATGGTCTCAAATTATAATTTTTTAGTGACACATTCACAAGCTAAAATAGACTCTGTTTTGGGAGATGAGGGTACTGTTGCTTATGCCTATGATGATAATGGACAACAATTAGCTTTTACAGATACTATAGGGGTTACTAGACTCACAGAGTATGATAAAAATGGTTTACTCAAAGAGGAGACTGATAATACAGGTACAGATAAAGAGATAAAGGTAAAAAGAGAGTATGATGAGCGTTTGCGTAAACCGACCGTCATACAAAAGTCAGGTGTGGTAACCTATAATGTCTATGATGACAAAGGTAAGGTAGCTTACAAAGTAGATACATGAGTAGACAACAATGGTGCAGTCATACAAAATAAAATAGAACATACACAGTACAATGAAAAAGGTTTGATCAAAATTGTTGAAGCAGGAGAAAATAGGCAAACATTAGAGTATGATGCTCGTGGTAATACTGTACAAGTTGAAGATCATTTAGGTGGGGTAGAAAAAGTCACTGCATACAATAAATCTGACTTGCCAGTACAGAGCGTAGACAGCGATGGTGAAGTGACTAAAACAAAGTATGACATTACAGGAAAAACACTTAGCCAAACCAAAGATGGTAAAACGACTTCTACTATGAAGTACGATAAGCAAGGCAGACTCATAGAACAAACCTCTAGTGAGGGAGTGATAAGTTATTTCAAGTATGATGATTTTGGAAACATTATAGAAACATCAGAGAGTACAGGTGAAAAAATAGTGTATACTTATGATGCGCAACAAAACCTACTAAAAATAGAAAAATATAACCATGGAACATTGGTACATAAGCATACAAAAGAGTATGATGATAAACGCCGAGTCACAACTGAGATAGATGCATATGGCAATAGAACAACTTATACCTATAACGAAAAAGGTCAAAAAGTACAAGTAGCCGATGCCAAAGGTAGAAGTACTTACTATGAGTATGACGAACTAGGTAAACTAGCCAAAGAAACAGACCCAAATGGTGGAGAGACAAGCTACGAGTATGATGCGAAAGGACATACGACCAAAGTAGTCACGCCAAATGGTGCTACATTTATGTACACTTATGATGGTTTTGGTAGACTAGTAGAAGAATCTAACCCAGATAGAGGGATGACTACGTATGAGTATGATGCTTATGATAAGTTACTTTCACAAACCAACATGACACTTAAAAGTAAAACAAAAACCAATGCCAAAGGTGATACAAAACGAAATATTTTTGATAAGCTAGGACGTATTGTACGTACAGAATATGATGATAGTAGTCTAAATGTCTATTATACGTATAATAGTAAATCTGAAATGACCAAAGTGACAGATGCCAGTGGAAGTACTTCTGCAGACTTTGATGGACATCATTTACGTCAAAAAACACAAACGATAGACACAAAAGATTTCAGCACAAAATATACCTATACAGATAAAGATAAAAAAGCAACCATGACATATCCTAGTGGGTCAAAACTAAGCTACACTTACAATGACAAAGGTGAAGTGAAAAGTTTAAGTTTAGATGATAAAATATTACTCGGTGATATTCACTTGAAAAATGGAACGGTAGACGAATACACTTATGTAGATGGTAGCAGTCATACAAGAGAATATGACTTTAATGAGAGAGTAACGAATCTTATCTACCCTAACTACACAGAAACGTTAAGTTATGATAAGGTAGGGAGTATTACTTCTATCATGACAGATAATGATGAGAAGCAATATGGATACGATATACTAAACAGATTAAGTAGCTATGACAAAAATACTGCAGCCTACCAGTACTTCGCCTATGATGAAAATGGTAACAGACTAAGCATGCAACAAGCCATAGAGGGTATGACAAACTACATCTACCAAGCCAATACTAATATACTTAGTTCACTGCATAATAGTGCAGAGGGTGATACAAACTACATCTATGATGATGCAGGTAATATAGTAGAAGATGGTAAACATACCTGAGCTAAAGCGGGAATTCGTGTGGCTATTTAACCCTATTTTCTAAGAAATAGAC
>CAZXGY010000206.1:0-3159 GCA_964640455.1 uncultured Sulfurovum sp. | reverse complement strand
AGTGAATGTAGTTTTGCATGAGACGATATACGCATATCTCTACATTCAATACATTAATTATAGCTGCAAGTTTAAGACATGAGCCTCGTGATATAGCTGTCGCTTTAAATAAAAGTCTAGAAAAATAGATTAAGTTGTTATTGTCACGTGATACCTAACCTAATGTCAGGACACTTTTATTGATTTGGGACTAATTTAAAGCAAATAAATATTAAAAATGTAATACTGAAAATTACAATTACAATTGTAATTTGATAGTCTATTTCTTAGAAAATAGGGTTAAATAGCCACACGAATTCCCGCTTTAGCTCTTAAATTATTCTATCCTAAATCTACTATACATATAATTAAAGGCTTAATTAAAAAAATGGGTGCATAAAACACTATAGTATATTTTACGAGTAGGCAATAAAAATATCATCTTTGAAGTAGTAACACCATCATTTACCTTATTATGCTATACTAATAAGTAAGATTAATATGTAAAAGGATTATGTATGATAGAAGCAACATTAGCAGACTTGCGACAGTCTGCTTCATTTTTCAAGACTACCCAAGTAGTGCATATAGTCAATGGTAGAAAAAAAGAGGACATCGGGTACTTTGTACCTAACATATTTAAAGACAAGTTTGAGAGCTTTTTAATGGAACTCGAAAAAGATAAAAAAAGAAAACTTCTACATAGAATAGCCAAGGTAAGTGCTTTAGATGTTGTAGGCGATGGGGCTATAGATGATGGTATTGAGTAGAGGGGATATTGTTCTTGTGAACTTTTCTCCTGCTAAAGGTGGAGAAATAGGAAAGCTACGACCTGCTATCATTTTGAGTGACAATGATGACAATGAAATTTTGGAAACCATCATCGTTATACCACTTTCAACCTATATAGAACTAGATGCATTACCCTATAGATACCTCATCAAAAAAAGAGACAAACTGCAAAAGAACTCCGATGCTTGTATCTACGAGATACGAGCCTTATCAAAAACGAGAGTTAAAGAAAAAGTGTCTGCTTTAACAGATGAAGAGTTAATCATCATCCAAGATGCCCTCTGTCAGATAGTCAAATAATATGAAACTCTACGAACTTAAAGCCATTGCCAAACGTCTTAACGACTTTACTTTTATTAGCCGTGTTAGACGTATTGAAGATAATACCCTTGAAATTATGTTTGACAAATCTGAGAGCTATTTTTTCAACATAACGAGAGGACATAGCTTCATCTATAAAGCACCTAGTCAAAGACCTCTACAGGGCTACAATGCACCTTTTGATACACTACTTCATTCTCTACTCTCTGGTTCTAAACTTTTAAGTGTAGATGTACCTAATGATGACCGTATATTACGTTTTACCATCGCACCCAAAAGTAGCTATAAAGATAAAATTATCTACTTGCAACTAGAATTTACAGGTAAAAATACCAATGCTATACTTGTAGATGATAATGAAGTCATCATTGAAGCTCTTAGACACATAGATGCAGACAGTTCTTTTAGGGTCATACGCCCAGGTATGGAGTTACTTGCCATTCCTCCTTTTGAACGTAGTGAAGAGCGTAAAAACATTGAAGATATAGATGTGTATTTGGAGCAAAAATTCACAGATATACAAGCTAAAAAACTCTTAGAAGTGAAAAAACAAAAGCTCTCTACTATAGCAAAGAAGATAAAAAAATTTGAACAGCTTTTAAGCAAACTTCCCAACAAAGAAAAGTTAGAAACCCAAGCTAAAGAGCATAATAATACAGGTAACCTCATCTTAGCAAACTTGTATCAAATAAAACCTTATGATACTAAGCTAAAAACCTATGATTTCGAAGGTAAAGAAGTTACGATTACTCTACCTAAAAATATAAAAATAAATCGTATCTCTGACTACTATTTTAACCTCTCTAAACGGGCTAAGTCTAAAGCTAAAAATGTCCATATAGAACAAGGGAACCTCAGCTCTAAAATGTCATTTTATGAGAACATCTACTACGCTTTAGAGCAAGCAAACACTCCCTATAAACTAGAGCTTCTTGTACCTAAACGTGCCAAGTCTTTACGTAAAAAAGAGAAATTAAGAGAGGGAGAACTCTTTTGGATTGAAGACTATAAAGTACTCGTAGGTCGCAACTCCAACGAAAACCAAAAACTCCTTGAAATTGCCAAAGCAAATGACCTTTGGATACACATAAGAGATGTACCTTCAAGCCATGTCATCATCCGTACAGATAAACAAAACCTACCAGACTCCGTGGTGCAAGCAGCAGCTAAACTTTGTGTAGATTTCTCAGTAAAAAATCCTGGAGATTATGAAGTTGACTACACCAAACGTAAATTTGTTAAAGTCCAAGAAGGCTCAAACGTACTTTATAACAAATATAACACCATCAAAGTAACCAAAGAAGGTGTCGAGATTAGAATTTAACGCAAAGCGTGGTATAATTACTACCTATTATAAAATGCAGGGAATAATTATGCTAAAAAACTTAAGCTCTTTACAGCAACGTGTTATTACAGGTGTTGGCTTACTCGCACTTGTAGGCTTCATAGGATGGATAGACAACTTCTTCATTATGTGGGCATTTTTAGGTGTCATCTATATGTTCGCTTTTTATGAAGCAATGAAACTCTTTAAACTCTCTTCAGCATCTGCATACTTTTGGGCTGCACTGCTATGGATTTTTGCCTATTTCTACCCAAATCCTGATGACCTTTTCTTTTTAGTCGCTATTATTTTTGGAGCAGCTATTGCCTACCTACATAACTTTGACAAAAGACTCCTCTTACCATTTCTATACCCTGTCTCAGGTATACTCTTCTTCCTCATACTTTATCAGGACTTTGGAGTACAGGCTATGCTATGGCTACTCATAACCGTTGCTCTTGCAGATACCGGTGCTTATTTTGTAGGTAAAGCCATAGGTAAAACAAAATTTTCAGACACTAGCCCAAATAAAACACTTGAAGGTGTCTTTGGTGGTATTTTCATTGCAACGATTTTAGGGACTTACATGGGTCTTAGCATCGCACCATTTTGGATAGCATTGGTTGTAACCTTTGTGACAGCTGTCTCTTCAGTATTTGGAGACTTATTTGAGTCTTACCTCAAACGAGAAGCAGGTGTCAAAGACTCTGGTGACATCCTACCTGGACATGGTGGCATACTCG
>CAZXGY010000205.1:0-3177 GCA_964640455.1 uncultured Sulfurovum sp. | reverse complement strand
CCTGACGTAGTTTTTGTTTATAGATTTTATCATTTTCTTTGTGCAGAATATTACCGTAATCTTTCTCAAAAGTAGGTGTTTTTACCTCTTGATGTCCCTTAGATAAAAGATGATCTACAGCACGTTTAGCAAAAACCACTCCTTCAAGCAGTGAGTTTGAAGCCAAGCGGTTTGCACCATGTACACCTGTGCGTGCAGCTTCACCTATGACATACAAGCCTTCCATCCCTGGAATACACCCATTGGTATCACATTTTATTCCCCCATTTGCATAGTGAAATGCTGGAGAAATAGGCGCTTTGTCTTGAGGAAAGTTATAGCCTATTGCTCCAAAAGTACGTGTAATATTTGGGAAACGATGTTCAAACCATTTCTCTTCAAACATAGAAAAGTCTAGGTAAGCTTGCTTCCCTGTTTTACGTCTATAATCAAAGATACCACGTGCTACGATATCACGACTTGCCAACTCTCCACGAGGATCATAGTCAAACAGAAATCGTCTTCCTTCATCATCTACCACATGTGCACCCTCGCCTCTTAGTGCTTCTGTGAGTAATAGTTTTCTAGCATAAGGCGTATCTACAAAAACCGTAGGGTGAAACTGCATAAATTCCATATCTGCAAGTTCTATCCCTTTTTCGACACATATACCATGAATATCTGCTGAAACTGTACGAGAGTTAGTATTGAACTCATAAAGTGAGCCTATACCACCTGAGGCAATAATGACATCATCGGCATAGATGGTTGTAGGTTCATAGTTTACCGTAGCTTTTACCCCATAACATCGACCATTTTCTATAAGCAAATCATATACAAGCGTATTTTTTTGAAGTTGATGTTTGTTTTGTACCATCATAAAGTAGTGCATATAGCGTCCAGTTGCATCACCACCAGCATGGACAATACGCTCTACTGAGTGTGCTGCTTCTTTTGTAAAGAGTAGATTTCCCTCTTCATCTTTATCAAACTCCATACCTTTATCTATGATATCTGCTGTGGTTTTTAGTGAAGTACGGGAAAGTATCTCTACCGCTTCTTTGTTGTTATGGTATGCACCCGCTGCCATAGTGTCTTCAACATGCACAGCAATATCTGCTTCATTTAAAGCAGTTACCATTCCCCCTTGAGCATAAAAAGTATTACACTCCCAAGGTATATCTTTACATACGACCAATACCTTTTTACTTTTAGGTATATTCATAGCTGCATAAAGTCCTGCAATACCAGCACCTATAATAAGTACATCATATTTTTCCATGATTATTGGCTTACTTTTGCACTCTTGGTTTTTACTGTATCATCCACGTGTACTGGATTTGTTTTATACCCACATCCTGTTAAGATGATACAGCAAACTGATGTTATAATTGCTTTATGAAAAAAGCTGATAGTATTTTGTCTCATTTATCTTCCCTACCTCAATTTAAAGTTTTAAAGCGACAGGAGTGCTATCAAAAATATATCAATCTTCTCAGTCCCAAATGGCAAAAAGCGATTGCCTTTGTATATATAAAAGATGAAACACTTTTTATAGCGGTAACGCATCCTGGTTTTAAAATGGAACTTAATTATAATAGAGATTTATTAAAAAGCCTATTAATGCAACTTAATACCCATGATAAGAGCTGTGAAATGATGCTTGCTGAAAAAGTAGTCATTTTCCATAGTAAATACCACGCTATGCCTGAAAAAGAACACTCTTACATCACTGTACCTCATTACTTAGAGCGAGCCCAAGGTACTTTTACTACTCCAGAAGATGAACAACTAGCAGAAAGTTTCAAGCGGATAAAAGCACTGATACAATGCAAACAGTAATTAAAAACCTCCCTTCAACAGCAGGGGTATACCAATATTTTAATAAGGTAGGAAAACTACTTTATGTAGGAAAAGCAAAAAATCTCAAAAATCGTGTCAAGTCTTACTGGAGGGTAACCCCTCATTTTGCTCCTAACCCAACACAAAGTCCTCGCATTATTAAAATGCTTGAGGAAGCTAATAAGCTAGAATATATTGTTGTCCAGAGTGAAGAAGATGCCCTCATATTAGAAAATTCACTTATCAAACAACTTAAACCAAAATATAATATATTGCTTCGTGATGACAAAACCTATCCCTATATTTATATAGATGAATCAAATGATTTTCCACGTTTTGAGATTACCCGTAAAGTTATCAAAGGTAAAAATATAACCTACTATGGTCCTTTTCCCACAGGAGGACGGGCACTACTTGATGCCCTTTATGAGGTTTACCCTTTGGTACAAAAAAAGTCTTGTTTACGAGAAGGAAAAGCCTGTCTCTTTTATCAAATCAAAAAATGTTTAGCTCCTTGTGAAGCAAAAGTAACACCTGAGGCTTATAGTGAAATTATTACAGAAGCCAAACAGTCTATTGTTAAACGTAAACATCTTATAAGTACACTTCAAGAAAAAATGATAAACCTTGCAATGCAAGAACGCTATGAAGAAGCTGCTGCAATGCGTGACTCTATTGAAGCTATTTCAACACTAACTATCTCCTCTAACATTGACCTTGCTAATGAACTTGATCTAGATATTTTTGCTATACAAAATGGTGATGAAAAAGGTGTTATTGTTAAAATGTTTATGCGTGGAGGAAAAATCATCTCTTCAGCGTATAGTTACTTTAGACATACACATATTTATGATGAAAATGAAGCCTATAAACAAGCTCTTCTAGAATTTTACACCATTGATAGTCCAAACATTGCGAAACAAATCTTAACAGCCCACTCTTTTGAAGATAGTAATCAAGTGGCATCTTCACTCTCATCACGTTTTGATAAAAAAATAGAAATACTCACCCCTCAACGTGGTGCAAAAGCTAAACTTATCTCTTTAGCGATGCAAAACTGTGAAGAGTTACTTCGTAAATCACAAAATAGCACCATAATGGAACAGCGTATTGCAGATCTGTTTGACCTCTCTTCTATCCCCTATAGAGTAGAGACTTTTGACAACTCTCATATGATGGGTGTGGCTACGGTAGGAGGTATGGTTGTTTGGGATGAAGGAAAATGGGATAAAAGCTCTTATAGACGCTATGAACTCCATGCACGTGATGAGTATGGACAGATGAAAGAGATGCTTTCACGGCGTATAGAAAAATTTAAAGAAAACCCTGCACCTGATTTATGGATACTCGACGGAG
>CAZXGY010000204.1:0-3184 GCA_964640455.1 uncultured Sulfurovum sp. | reverse complement strand
TAGGGCTAGAAGTCCAACCCAAAGGCGATGACTTAAACATACACCACTTTGACATCCAAGCAAGTGGGAACATCGCTGAGGGAGCCAACATAGATGCTAAAGTACTTTTTGACAAAGGTGTGGCATTTGGTAAAACGTATGAATGTAAAGATGACTACCTCATACTAGGAGAGTCTGTACCCTCCGGAACTACCACGGCTACTGCCACAGCACTTGCCCTTGGCTACGATGCCAAAGCCCTTTTCTCTTCTAGCTTCAAAGACGTACCTAACAACATAAGAGAAGAGACCATAGCCAAAGCCTTAGCCCATGTAGAGGGCAAAACAGACCTCTTTGATATCTTAGGCTCAGTCGCTGATAATATGCTTATCTTTAACGCGGGGTTCATACTAGGTCTAAACGCTCGCTTTCCCATAGTACTAGCAGGTGGTACACAAATGGCTTGTGTGTTGTTAGTAGCCAATAGTATCTCACAATACATGGGTGCAGAGATAGACAGTTCTAAGCTAGCTCTCTGTACTACCAAATGGGTAGCCCAAGATGAAAACTCAGACATCAAAGCACTACTAGAAATGTTAGACTTCCCTATCAATGCGTACTATACTGACTTTGATTTCTCACTCTCAGAGCATCCTGCTCTTAAACTCTATGATGAGGGTGAAGCCAAAGAAGGTGTGGGAGCTGGTGGGGCTTTGATGTATGGATACCTTAATGGGTTGAATAAGAAAGAAATTATATATAATATTGAAAAATTCTTATGTTAACTCATAAAATGTTATTAATTGTTAGAGGGATATATGGAAAAAATTAAATTTGAGGAAGAGTGGAATGAATTATGTCCTATATATCTAGAAAATGATAATAACTTTTTTCAAATTGGTACAGGTGTATTAATCGATATATTTGATTCTATATATCTGCTTACTGCTGCACATATTATTGATGAATATTATAAATCTCACTTAGGTCATTTATTAATACCTTCAGAAAATAGTTTTATACCTATATCTGGTATAATTAATCATAAACATTTAAAAAATAATGAAACTAGAGAAGATGATAAGATAGATTTTAGTTTTTTTAAACTAGATGACAAAACAATTAGAGCATTACATTCTATATTTAAACCATTAAAGCCTCATCAAATTAGATTTAATTATGATTATACTTCAAACATGACAGATATTATAAAAAAAGAGATACTAACATATCGACATCCAAAAAATAGTTCCAAAGAATTAAAAAATATACATCTAATAGATGATAAAGAAAATATAATCTCTATGAATAATTATTTAATTAAAAATATGATTATTTTTGCAGGATACCCAAATACAAAATCAAAAACACATCAAAATATACATACTTCAGAGATAGTCTACTATTGGGGTGGAAGTGTACATAAAAAAACTTACGAACAATATAATTGTAATACACAAATACAAATCTTATCAGAGTTTGGAAAACATAAAGCACTAGATTCTAACTTTGATTTGCGTATACCACCCAAACCTTTTGGCATCAGTGGTGGTGGAATTTATAAAATAATTAGAAAGAATAATTCTTTTGATAGAGAACTTATTGGTATAGCTCATACATATAAAAAAAAATAATCATTTATTTATCGGAACAAATATTATATTTTGTCTAGATACAATTTTTAAACGAATACAATCCAAAGGAAACTAAGTACATGAAAACCCTCTACTACGGCGGACAAAAATCAGGCAAAAGCCTACTAGCCGAACAGAAAGCTCTTAGTCTTATAGGTAATGAAAAACCCTACTACATTGCTACCTATGATAACAGCTATGATGACACTGAAATGGCAGAGCGTATAGAGAAACATCAGACGCAGAGAAAAGATACTTTTATAACTATAGAAGAGCCTATAGCGTTAGCTAAAATCATAAAGCCGCATAAGACTTATCTTATAGACTGTATGAGTATGTGGCTCTTAAATACGATTGATAGTAAAGAATATTATATATTTGATACCCTAGATACATTGGCTCAGGTAGATGCAAACATTGTTTTTGTACTTAATGATGTGAGTGCTGGGGTCATACCTCTGGATGCGTTGAGTCGTAAGTATGTAGATCGTTCTGGTGTAGTGGGACAAAAGCTGGCTGCTTTGTGTGACGAAGTCTATGAAGTCAAACTTGGACTGGAGATAAAACTCAAATGACACCCTTTGAACATGGAGGAGATGTGACAGCATTTGCCAAGGCTTGTGGCTGTGAGGTATCTGAAGTCATAGACCTCTCTTCTAACATTAACTTTGTGAAACCTAGTATAGAGGCAGACTTTAATGCTTTAGACATAGTACCTTATCCTAACTATGATACTCTCTATGAAGCTATCGCTTCCCATTATGCTGTGAATGTAGACGAGATGGAGCTTTTTAATGGTGGGTCTTCTGCTATATTTACACTCTTTCGCTGGCTGAGCTTGTCGAAGCCAAACCCACATTGCACCATCTATTCACCTGCGTACTTGGAATATAAAAAGGCTTCTGAAGTCTTTGGATATGAAATAGATATCATAGATAGATTTAACAACTTTAATGCAGAAGTCAAAGAGGGTTCTTTAGTCGTGTTTGTCAATCCCTCTACCCCTGATGGGTGCTACTATAATATGGACAATTTACTTAAGAAATGGATAGCTAAGAAGTGTACTATCTTAGTAGATGAGTCATTTTTAGAATTCACAGACAAGCCTTCTGTATCGAATAATATTAAAAACTATGATAAACTTTATATACTTAAATCCATGACCAAGTTTTATGGGGCAGCAGGTATACGTATTGGCACTTTAATATCAAACAATATCAATATAGAAACTTTACGTCATTTTGAACCTGCATGGAAATTATCTAGCTTCGATAGTTACTATATTCAAGAAGCCATAAAAGACAGAACCCTCTTCTCTCGTACCCATGAAATACTCCAAAACAATAGAACAAAACTTATAAAAATACTGGGTCAATCTAAGTATGTAGAAAAGGTTTTACCAAGTGCTGCTAACTATCTCTTAGTCAAACTTAGAGGTATCACAGCTGACATACTACAAGGAAAACTCATACCCTTTAAAATACTCATACGAAACTGTGAAAATTTTGATGGGCTAGACAGTAGCTATGTCCGTATAGCTATCAAAGAGTTGCAGAGTATAGAAGCACTCA
>CAZXGY010000203.1:0-3206 GCA_964640455.1 uncultured Sulfurovum sp. | reverse complement strand
ACATAATTTACATCGTCTTTAATGCTCACGTAACTCTCCTACAGGATTTTAATTATATATATTATACCCTTTGGAGTTAAATTTTAGCTACAACTCCACAACAGTAATGCCTAAGTTACCTGGCATACGATAAAACTTCCCAATCTTAGGGTGTTTTTTCAAGTATTCTCCTACAAGTTTTGATAATACTCCTCCCCCTGTACCATGAATAATCTGTACTTCATTAAGGTTATTTACCAAAGCATCAGAGAGAAACTTATCTACTGTATCTAAAGCTTCATCTGCATACATGCCTAGAAGTTTTACAGAAATTGAAGCACCTGTCTTTTCTACACTTACATGGGCTTTAGGTTTTCGAGGTTTTGCTTGAAGTTTAACGTTGGGTATATCACCCCTCTTTTTAAGCTGTGAAAGAGGTACTCGCATTTTAAGCCCATCTACGATAATCGTTGCATCTTTCCCACGTAAAGAGAGTAGTTCTCCTTTATGAGAACGGTACTTCACTTTATCGCCCTCTTTTAAAGGCTCAACATCCTCTCTAGCCAACTCTTTTTCTTTAAAGTCTTTACGTTGATGTGCGACATTAAGCAGACGTCTACCCTCCGTAGACTCTTTTGCTTTGAGTGCTTCACGTGCTTTTTTTGTCGCTGCATTGTAACGATTTTCTAGTGTCGCTATGGCTTTTCTATGTTGTTCTTGAAGTTTAAACTCATCTTCTTCAAGTTTTCCTTTTTTCTCTTCTACAGCTTTTAACTCTTCATCAATCTTAGCTATTTTCATACGCATATCACGCTCTAGCGTAGTAGACTTTTCTATGAGTTCATTGAGATTATCTTTATCTTCCCCATAAACTTTTTTCGCCTGATTCACTATAGCAACGGGTACACCATATCGTTGTGCCGTCTCAAACGCATAGGACTTTCCTATACTTCCTTGTAAAAAAGTATAGGTAGGCATTCTACGTTCCTCATCATACAGTGCAGCTATAAGTTCTACCTCATCATCACTTGCCATAAGCGAAGCCAAACGTTTATGGTGTGTAGTTACAATGAAAGAGATACCTTTTTTACGAAGCTCATCAAGCATTACCCTAAAGAGTGAAGCTGCTTCATCTGAGTCTGTTCCTAGTTCTATCTCATCCACGCCTACGATGGCATCTTCTTTAGAAAAAAGTTTAGCAAACTCTTGCATACGCCCAGCAAAAGTAGAAATATCATTTTTTACCGATTGTGGGTCATCTATCACGGCTTCTATACTCTTATAATGCCCTACTTCTGTCTTAGAGACATCACACTTAAACGGTAACAGATACTTAGACATATACACCGCCGAAAGCATAGATTTCAGTAACATCGTTTTACCCCCAGCATTCACACCCGTCACAAGCATTATCTGCTTGTTAAAGTCCATACTTATAGGTACTGGTTTTTCTATGGCAGGGTGTGCAAAATCTTCTAATTTAATACGCTTAGACTTAGAAGGCAAGATAAACTCATACTCTTTAGCCCTAGCAAAACTTACCCTAGCCTGATAGTGGTCGAAACGGTCATACTCTTTGTTAATAAACGCTAAGAATCGCTCCCACTTAAAGAACAGTGCTGATATCTCTTTACAGTAACGATAGACTATCTCTTCTTTACTAGAAAGTAGTGCTGACTCTTTCTCTTTCAAATGAGAAATACTCTGAGGCAAGATATAAAAGAACCCACCAGAACTACGAGCTACCACTGTAGCCTTAATGACGTTGTTAAACCCACCACGTACTAAAAGTGTCTCTTCTCCACCATTAAAGTGTACCTGTGTATCTACAAGATAGTCTCTTAGTCTACTCGAGTGTGCAAGTTTATAAAGCGTATCTTTAATGTCACTCTTGTTTTGCTTGATGGCACGTTCAAGTTTATAAAGTTCAGGGTCACGCTCTGGATTGATGTCACCTTCTTCCGTAAAGTACCCTATAATATCTACTATCTCTTCAGGTATCTCTATCCCTTGTATCCACGAGATAAGAGGCTCAGTAAAACCTACAGCAGAAAGCTTGTTAAAATATGAAAACATTGTCACAAAAGCATAAATCTCATCAAGACTAAGAATAGCTTGTTTTTTAATACGTGCAAGTTCCATATCTAAATTAGGTACAGCCGTAGGCAAAGGAAACTGTACTTTACTTAGTGCTTTTATATAACGGTAATGCTGATTGATATCACCCTGCATTGCCACAGGTTTCTCTCTTGCTAAAAAAGTTTGAAACTGCTTGACATAGCCATCAAGGTCAAGTTTTTGGATGATGGATTTTTCGTTTGTTTGTTGTATTGACACCAAAGATTTCCTCTTACTATAATTACTAGGATTATACTATAATACTTTCAACATAAGGAAGTCTATGAAATATATACTCATTGCCATAGTGCTTATACTCATACTCTTTTCACTATCCCAAAAGGAAACTAACATTCAACCATTAAATCCACAAGACAGCATCTTAGCCTTTGGTGACTCACTCACTTACGGTTATAATGCCGAACCTTCAGAGGGTTACCCTACTGTATTGAGCCATCTTACGGGCTATAAAATCATCAATGAAGGTGTACTCGGAGATACTTCAGTAGATGGGGTAAAACGTTTAGCTCCACTGCTTGAAGATAGCAACATAAAACTAATAATACTCTGTTTTGGAGGCAATGACCTCATTCAAGGACTATCAAAAGAGAATCTCAAAAACAATCTCAAAAGCATGATACACATGGCAAAAGAAAAAAACATAGAAGTACTTCTTATCTCCGTACCGAACTTAAACATCTTTGGTCTTTCAGCGATGGAGCTATATGAAGAAGTAGCAGAGGAAGAGAGTGTACCTCTACTCTCTGGTATGTTATCAAATATACTCTCTCAACCCTCACTAAAAAGTGACCAGATACACCCTAATGCTTTAGGGTATAAAATTATGGCTGAGAAGATTTATGAGAAACTACAACAAGAGAGCTTTATAAACTAAGCCTCTGAACATACTAAAATACTTCATTAAACACAAACCTTTTTGTTAAAACACTTTAGCTACAATTGATAAACTAAAATGATAGAAAAAAAGAGAATAACATGAGACTTTACAGAACTACTACTTTAACTCTGTCACTATTTATTGTGCTGTTTTTCAATAGTTGTAAAAATAAAACAACAAGTACTGTACAAAACAGTGTAGAAGTGAATGG
>CAZXGY010000202.1:0-3244 GCA_964640455.1 uncultured Sulfurovum sp. | reverse complement strand
TACGCATTGTGTAGATGTAAAAGATTTAACAGAAATTTTAAAAATAGTTTAATTTTCTTATAACATGAACTGTCTTTTATTACCCAAAAACGCCAAAACAATTAACGATCCACAGCAAGTAATACATATTAAAAATATACTAAAATCTAAAGTAGGAGATAGTTTAACCATTGCTGAGATGGATGGTAAGATAGGCAAGGCGAAGATTGCCCAAATCAATCATAATGAAATAGTTCTCAGCGATATCGTACTCGATAAACAACCACCAGCTAAACTTGATGTAACGGTCATCCTTGCTATGCCACGCCCAAAGGTGCTACGTAGATTGGTGATGGATATGACATCTCTTGGGATTAATAAACTCATCATTGTCAATAGTTATCGTACGCAAAAAAGTTATTGGCAAAGTCCGCTACTAGAGCGTCTAGATGAGTTTGTTTTTGAAGGCTTACAACAATCAGTCGATACCGTGCCACCAGTGATTGAGTTAAAAAAACGTTTTAAGCCATTTGTTGAAGATGAATTTCCTTCTTTATTAGTAGATGTACATGGGTCAAAAGAGCAAGCTGATGCAGTCATCGCTCATCCTTATGCAACACAGACTTGGAACTCATACCTTGATGATGTAAAAGGTATGCCAAAGGTACTCTGCATTGGATCAGAAGGTGGTTGGATAGACTATGAAGTTGAATTACTTTGCAAGCATGGTTGTGAAGCTGTCAGTTTAGGAGAAAGAATTTTACGAACAGAATCTGTGACGAATGTATTACTTGGTCACTGGCTTCTTCGATAATATGTAAAGTTATATTATTATTGAGTTATAATTTGTTAAATTTTTACTAAGGCTTCACCATCGATACAATAAAAATGAACTTAGACAAAGCCATACGTCATACCAAAGTGCTATTAGATGAAGTATTTGTACATGATGATACACATCAAGCAGTGATTGTATATGATACAGACTCTTCTTTATCTACTATACTCTCAGATGCCTATCATAGTAATCTGCCTAATGCAACATTTATTAACTTTCATGAGAATACTCCCGAGCAGATACGTGCAGTCTTTGATACCCTAGAAGCAGAAGACTTGGTGATACTTATACAATCTACCAATTTTCGTTTAGATGCCTTTAGGATTAGAGTAGAGCTTTTTAAACGTAAAATTAAAGTACTAGAGCATCCTCATCTTAGTCGTATGAAAGAAGATGAAGTCTCACACTACATAGATGCCATAGAGTATAATAAAACATACATTAGAGAAACAGGCAGAAACCTTAAAGCCAAGATAGATGCTTCACAATCTGGGGTTATTTACAGTGGAGGTGAGGTACTGCACTTTCCAGAGGGGTTTGAGCCTGCAAAGATGAACATAGGTGACTATTCTGAGATGCCAAATACTGGAGGGCAGTTCCCCATAGGTGAGGTATTTACAGAGTCTAAAGAACTCACAGCCTTACATGGTAGAGCTACCGTCTGCTCCTTTGCCGATACTAGCTACAGAGTAAATATACCCAAAAAGCCTATCACGATTATTATCGAGGGTGGTAGAGTGGTTGGAAGTGAAAACGCTACAGCAGCTTTCGATGAGATACTCGCTCTCATACGTGAGGGTGAAGAGGGTGAAGTCTGGGTAAGAGAACTGGGCTTTGGACTCAACAGAGGTTTTAGCAAAACAAAGATAGTCTCTGACATAGGTAGCTATGAACGCATGTGTGGTGTCCACCTTTCTTTGGGTAGAAAACATGGGATGTATGGCAAACCTGGGTTCAAACGTGGTGATGGAAAGTTTCATATAGATATATTTATAGATACGACTACCGTGACTTTGGATGGTGATGTTGTTTTTGAAGATGAGGCGTGGAAGGTTTGATGAAGCAGAAGAAAGTGGAACCTTTAAAATGTACTATAAAAGGCATTGTTAAACAACTTCTTAGCTACAAAAAAGAAGTCATATTAGGAAATATCATAGCTATCTCAGCTACACTCCTTATTGTTCTTATTCCACTTTTTATTCCTATCTTGGTAGATGAGTTACTCTTAGGGAAAGACCATGGATTTATCTCATGGATAAGTCAAAATATCTTTACGTTTGATACTAAAGGGTATGTTTTCTTTGTGTTGGCTATTATTATCGTACTTCGTGTAGTAAGTACGCTACTGTCAATACTTCAGACGAAAGTATTTGTTTCCATATCAAAAAATATTACTTATAAAATGAGAGCTTCTTTACTTACCCATCTCAAGCGTGTATCACTTAAAGAATACGAGATGATGAGAGTAGGTGCAGTGACTTCTAAGCTTGTGACTGATGTAGAAACCATAGATGGTTTTGTGAGTTCTACTATCTCTAAACTCATCGTGGCAGTCTTACTCCTTCTCTTTTCTGCTGTTATCCTCTTCTGGATACATTGGCAGTTAGCTATTTTTATACTCATTACCAACCCTGTTGTGGTACTTTTTACCGTTAAACTGGCTAGAAACATAGGTGAACTTAAGAAAGAAGAGAACAAAGCAGTAGAGCTATTTCAGTCAAGTCTTACTGAAACACTGGAGCTCTTTCAACAGATACGTGCGGCAAATAAAGAAGAGTACTTCTTTGAACAGAGTCGCATCAAAGCAGAAGATTTACGTACACATGCCATTAACTACGGGTATAAGAGTGACAGAGCACTTAAGTACTCGTTTTTGGTTTTCTTAGCTGGATATGAAATATTTAGAGCCGTAAGCATCTTGGCTGTAGCATACTCTGACCTCTCTGTAGGGCTTATGCTTGCTGTGTTCTCTTACCTTTGGGTGATGGTAAATCCTATACAAGATATTATCAACTTTCAGTATGTACTTTCGACTGCAAAGGCAGCGTGTAAGCGTATAGATAGCATATATGAGATGGAACAAGAGCCAGAGATAGAAGAAACACAAAATCCATTTGTAGGAAGAGATGCCATAGACATAGAGGTAAAAAATCTCTCTTTTGCTTATCAAAAAGAGAATAATATATTAACAAATATCAATATGCATATTGAGCAAGGTTGTAAAGTAGCTATAGTGGGTGCAAGTGGTTCAGGTAAGACAACACTCTCAAACATACTTGTAGGATTCTATCCACTAGATAGCGGAGAGATACTCTATGGAGGTGTTTCAAACAAAAATTTGAAACTTTCTACCATTCGTGAAAATATTCATCTAATCTTGCAACATCCTAAACTCTTTAATGATACAATGTTGTTCAATCTAACGCT
>CAZXGY010000201.1:0-3266 GCA_964640455.1 uncultured Sulfurovum sp. | reverse complement strand
TCTCCTCTCACCTATGACTTAGAATCACTTTCACAGCTACTTAACATGACAAATATAGGTATTGCTGGAGAGAGTACAGCCATAGGAGATGCCATCATGCAAGCTATCCATACTCTCTCTTATGGTGAAGCTAAAAACAAAGCTATCATCTTACTTACAGATGGCTATCACAATGCAGGAGAGTACTCCCCAAAGGCAGCCGTACAAAAAGCCAAAAAAGAAGGTATCAAAATCTATACTATTGGTATAGGGAAAAAGTCTGACTATGACGTGAGCTTATTAGAGACCATTGCCAAAGAAAGTGGGGCTAAATCATACTCTGCTAACTCTGCTAAAGCATTAAAAGGTATCTATACTGAAATAAACCAACTTGAACCCTCTGCTATACGAAGTGAAAACTATCTCAATCAGCACTTACTTATTTTACTACCACTGGGAATAGTCTTTGTTTTACTTTTACTCTGGGTACTATGGCTAAGAAGAGGTGAAAAATGACACTTCTTTACCCTGGTTTCCTATGGCTACTCATCCCATTAGGCATACTTCTATGGAAACATACAAATAAAATAGTCCATCTTATACACATTATCATACTCATGTTAGTTCTTCTTAGTCTTTCAAGACCCGTACAAGAACAATCTCTACAACTTTCTAACATCAAAGCAAAAGATATTATTATTGCTTTAGATGTTTCATACTCTATGAGAGCAAAAGATTTAGCACCTACCCGTTATGACTTTGCAAAAGAAACCATTAAGACTCTTTTAGAAAAAAATCCTTCTGATAATATTATGCTTATGGCATTTACCACAAACCCTCTTTTACTCTCTCCTCCAACAACAGATCATGCACTCATAAATATTGCATTACAGAGTTTAAACCCTGAATTCATTTTAACCAAAGGTACATCACTAGAAAAACTTTTCATACGTCTCTCTAGCATGCAATTAAGTCAAAAAAATCTTATACTTATAACAGATGGAGGAGAAGAATCAAATTTAAATAAACTTATACCTTTACTTATAGACGCTGATGTCTCTCTTACGATACTTGCACTAGGGAGTAAACAGGGAACGACTATTGAAAACAAAGATGGTAGCCTACTTAAAGACAAACAGGGTAATCTGGTTATCTCACGTATCAACCCTCTTTTAGAAGATTTAGCCTATGCCATAAAAGGAACTTATTTGAGTGCATCATCTTCATCAGATGCTACAGCAAACAGTTTAGATCATATTCTACGCAAAAATAATACCAAGGCAGAAATAATAAAGAAAATGCAACATCATTATGCAGAACGTTATCAATGGCCTCTTTTACTTGCTCTTATACTTTTTCTTATGCTTCATACCCGTGCAATCAAATATCTTTTCATCCTTTTTGCCCTTTTTGGTTTACAGGTGGAGGCCTCATTTATAGATACATATCATTTAAATCAAGCCTATAAAAGTTATGATAAGCAAGATTTTTCTAGTGTAAAAGAGCACTTAAAAAAAATACAAACTCGCTCTTTACAAAGCCAAATAGCATTAGCCAATGCCTATTATAAAGAGGGTAAATATACGCAAGCCATAAAAGTATACAAATCTATACTGTCAACTTCTGTAAAAATCAAACAACAACTCTACTACAACATAGCCAATGCCTATGCTAAACTTGAAGCGTATGATAAAGCCAAAACTTACTATACTAAAACATTGCAACTAGGTGAAGAGAGAGATGCACTGTTCAATCTAAAACTCATTATGCTCTTGTCTGATAAAAAAGATGCTTCATTAGGTATTGCACATCCTAAATCTCAAGGTTCAAATACCAGCAAATTAAAGACGCAAGAAAACGATAAAGAAAAAACCAGAGAAGAAGATCAACCAAGTTCTGGTTCAGGTGCTGGAGGTGAGAGCAAGAGTAAAGAAAAGCAAGAACAAGCAAAGCTCATCTCTGATGGAAATACAGAGCAACAACCTTTAGGTTCAAAAGTCTATGACCTTATAAATAAAGGATACATTCGTGAAACACAACCTTGGTAAAATAGTCCTTTTACTCTTAGGGTTCACTTTTATATATTCAAGTGACTTTAACTACGCAATAACAGTTGATAAAACAAACCCCTATATAAAAGAAGCTGTCTTACTTACTGTAGATATTAATCAAACCAACCATGATATTGTGCTTCTCTTTAACTTTGACCTTGTAAAAAATGATACCTATACCTTTCAACGTATTGACATTAAAGAGATAGATGCTTACCATGCTACACAGATACAATATACTTATCTCATCTACCCTCTTGAAGAAGGGGATGTCAACATAGATTTCCACTTAACACAAAAAGCTACTACTGATGAAAGTGTTGCCTATAGTTTTTCAGGAGACAGAGATAATGTCAAAGGGCTAGTCACTGTCAATACAAATATTGACTTAGCTCCTCTAACATTGAGAGTAAAACCTTTACCAAAAAATACGCAAATTGTAGGTGATTTTAGTTTAGATTACAAAATAAAAACACTTAATGCCCAAGCCTTTGAACCCCTACCTTTACAAGTCACACTTAAAGGAATAGGGTACCCTCCTTTGCTAGAAAATCTCTTACCTAGTGACCATAATATTACACATTTTACAGAAGCCCCTCTTGTCACTTCTTTTGCAAGCCGTAAAGGTACACATGCCACGGTCACTTATCCTATGGCACTTTCACATGACAAAAGTTTTACATTAAATTCCATTATCATAAATGCCTTTAACCCTAAAAATAAAACCAGCTACACACTCACTGTACCAGAACAACATTTCAACATCAGTAAAGTTGACAAAGCCAGCCTTATTGACAACATAGACACACCCTCTCTTGTTAAAGCAGACTGGTCATGGTTAAAAACATTACTTGGCTATCTTGTTGTCTTTTTTGCAGGCTATCTTAGTGCTCTTTCTTGGAAGTGGACAAAGAAGAAAAAACATAAAGAACATCATCCTTTGATAGAGAAGATACAAAGTACTAGAACAGCTAAAGAGTTACTGCAGCTGCTCATGGCTAGAGAGAGTAAAGCTTTTGCCTCCTCTATAGAAAAATTAGAAGCTTCCATTTATGGGAAGGAAAACATTAATTTAAGTAGTATAAAAAAAGAAGTATTGGAGAAAATTGTATGAAATACCTGAGTCAAAGACGAAGCTTTAGTGAGAGGAATTTCAAATGGGCTTTGCTCATTTTAAAGGAGAGTAAATATGCATAAAAAGATAATAGCACTCAAACAAGAACTAGCAAAAGCTGT
>CAZXGY010000200.1:0-3281 GCA_964640455.1 uncultured Sulfurovum sp. | reverse complement strand
ATCTTGACGCATGAAGTGTTCACCTACTAAGAACGCATCGGCACCAATTTTGTTAAGTTCTACAACTGTTTCATGGTCGTTAATACCTGACTCTGCAACAATGATTTTACCATTTGGGATAAGTGGTATGAGTTTTTCGCTCAAACGCATATCCATCTCAAAAGTTTCTAAATTACGGTGGTTAATCCCGATGATGTCTGCTCCTGCAAAGATGGCTTTGACAAGGTCTGTTTTATTGTGTACTTCTACAAGTACATCTAGCCCTAAGTGTAGTGCATAATCGTGTAACTCTTTTAACTCTTTACGACTCAGTGCCATAGCAATGAGTAAAATATAATCTGCACCAAAAGCAAGTGCTTCAAGTACTTGATACTTGTCTACAATAAAGTCTTTTCTAAGCAGAGGGATACTCACATAGCGACGCACCATACCTAGGTACTCTTTGTCACCTTGAAAAAAGTGTGGCTCTGTCAAAATAGAGAGTGAGTCTGCCCCACCCTTTTCATAGGCTTGTGCTATCTCCATAGGATCAAAGTTTTCACGTATCACACCTTTAGATGGACTCGCTTTTTTTACTTCTGCAATGATACGGTATGGATTCTCTTCTGTAGAACGCAGAGCTGACTTTACATCTTTAGGTACAAAAGGGTTAAACGCTAAAGAACGTCCTAACCATTCCATAGGAAAATCTACTTTTCTCTTCTCTAAGTCTGCTTTGGTTTTTTTAATAATTTCATCTAATATCTGAGCCACTGTTTCTGCCTTAGGCTAAATTTTTTGTATTATACTAACTTTTACTTATAGTGATTATTTACACTGCTTAATTGCATGCCAATGGTCGATAATTTCTTTTTCTTCTAAGCCCTCTTCATCTACCACACGTTTCATGAGGCTATAGGCTTTATCACAGTCACGCTTCTTATAATAACCCCATGCAAGAGAGTCTAGATAATACGTATTATTTGGTTGTTGTACCAAGGCATCTTCGATAATTTTCATCCCTTTTTTAATATCAACTTCTTTATCTATCAGTGTGTATCCATAGTAATTTAAGTAGATACTGTCATCATTACCAAGAGCCATTGCTTCTTCAAAATGAGAGAGAACATCTTCTATCATTTTTTTATCATCTTTATCTTTAGAGTTTTCAAAGATAAGCACACCTTTTTCAGCTATCCATTTTGCATTTTTATCTTTTTCATAGAGTTTATCGACTAGAGTGATAGCTTTAGTAAAATCTCTTTTTGTTTTATAGAGTTGATAAAGTAATTCATTTTTACTCTTATCTTTTTCTAAAAATCCAATAGCACCATCTATATCACGTTTATAGACATAAGCATCTATGATTTTCGCAAGAAATTCATCACTTCTGTCTTGTTCGTACAGTGCTTTATACGTGTCTAAAATACCATCTATATCTTTCTCTTTTTGATAGAGAAGTAAAAGTTTTACATAGACATCATGACTCACTATATTCATACGACGATGTGACTCTAAAAGTTGTATGGCCTTTCTACGCTCACCTGTAAACTCATCCATTATTTCTACCATACGAAGGAGTACAGCCTCACGTGGCATAGTTTCATATATTTTACTTAAAAGTTCTAATGCACGGTTAAATTCACCTGCATATAAAAATGAGTTAGAAGCTAAATCTAAATCCATAGGTGAAGTAGACTGCTCAAGCAAAAACTCTGCTTCTGTTTTAGCATTTTTGACTTGTCTTATCGTCAAATATAGTGGAATGAGAAGACGTCTTATTTCTATCTTGTCTGGGTATTTTTCATCCCATATTTTTAACCTATCTATACTCTCTACAATATGCTTTCTACTTAAAAGTGATGCTGTTGCTTCTTTAAAAAGATACACTTCTGTACCTGTTTCATCAAATAATCTTTTATAGACTTGATAGCTATTTTCATAGGCTTTATATTCATCATATAAAATACCTCTGATAATAAGTTCATCTTCAGTAATAGTCAATGGTTTGTTAGCATAAAGCATACTTGTAGACAAACTAACGGTAAGTAGCAGTGATAAAACTATACGATTCCAGGACACTCTTTACGTACCTCTTCTTCATCATTTTTAAACTGTTCCCAAAAAGGAAATGTACGACACTGTAAAGGTCGAACAGGGTAAATGGAACAGCGTTTTATACTCTCATCAAAAAATATACAAGCAAAATTATCAGGTGCAAGCTGTTTTTCTATGAGCGAATAGCGGTGTTTAACTTTTCTTAAGTACATTGTAGCAAATTCTTCCACCGAAAGGTTAACAAACTCTGCCATCTTTTCTATCTCTGTATACTTTGCCCAGATATAACCACTCTCACCTGTACAACAGTGTCCACCACAGGCTTCACAAGCAGAGGGGTCAAATTTGAAATTATACTGTTCATGTATCATGAGTTCCATTAAAAATCTCCCTTAATACTATTGGTATTTGCTTTGTCAAATATATTTTGTGCATGCTGTCTATATACGTTATTATCATCAAACACTACTAAAGGAGGTAGTATTTGTGTCATGGACTTTGAGTTATTACGAGCAGCTACCATTACGAGTTTTGATTCTCTATCTATTTTAGAATGTACGAACTGTATTTGCTCAGGGTTAATACCATTAAGTTTCAGATGATGAAGAAGTAAATCTATCTGCTTTGCATCATAACAGAGTATAAACCACCCTTTAGGCTTTAAAAAGGTCTTTACACACCGCAAGAAGCTTTCTATAGGCAAATGATGTGCATACCTAGCAATGTTTAAATGTGTATCAACACTTTGTTGTACATTTTCATCATAAAAAGGAGGATTAGAGATGATATAGTCATATCGTTCATCTGTTTTAAATGCTGTAAAATCACCTAGATGACTTTGTGCTTCTAAACCATTAACTACATAATTATGTACAGCATAGTTAAGCATCTTCTCTTGTTTATCTATAATGCTTGTCTCTAGGTTAAAATCACGACTTAAAAGCAGTGAGATAATACCTACACCACAACCCACATCAAGCAACTTTCCTTTAGGTTTAAATGTTGAGATAAAGTTATAAAGGAAGATAGAATCACTGTTATAACAGTAACCCGATGTAGGTTGATAGAGAAACACATAAGTACCTTGTGAAAATTTTGATTATTTTACACTAAGTTGTGTATAACTGTGATTATATGCTTAAGATTGGGAGTGTAAATCTAACTGTGTAAATTCTAGAAGTTAAATTTATTGACTTAATGGTAAAAACGGGGGTCTAAAAACCTCTTCAAAGTACGGTACAATG
>CAZXGY010000199.1:0-3286 GCA_964640455.1 uncultured Sulfurovum sp. | reverse complement strand
CTATAGTATATGGTGTTGAACTTGTACCATCACCTGTAATCACCATACCACTCCCTGCATTGACAATAGTTTCACTACCATTAGATCTCATTCTATTCCACACAGTACCAGTATAAAAGAAAACTGTATCTTCAGTAGTATTGTAGACAAGGCTACCTGTTTGGGGTGCGTTTATGTTGTTCATTTGGGTAGTTGTTACTTTATGTATCTCCAACAACTCATTGGCAGTCACAGCATATAGAGTTGAAAAATCTACAGATAATATCAATAGTAAAAAAATTAGTTTTTTTATAATATTTTTCATCTTTTGCCTTTACCTATATGCTGTATATAAAACAACTAGGTTTTCATTTGCCGCAGGTGTAGTCCGTGTGACATTAATCGTAAAACCATCACTATCAAATGATGTAAATGATGCCGTTATCTTACCCACATCATTACCATTTTGATTTCCATATCTTAATCCTATACAGTTAGAACTTGATGCGTACCTAGATATATCATTAATAGAGTTTCCACTCCCTCCAATATATATAACCTGTTGTGTAGTAGTGCCTCCATCATCTCTTGCAAAACCGTTCATGGTTCCAAATGAGTTTTGAAGTGTGCTATTGTTATTACCTACTGCATTATCGCTATCTATATTTAAACTCTCCACATTTGCATGTGCTACAAAAGTAATCTGTGAAGGTTGGAAAGGTAAACCAGCAATAGCTTGACTTCCATTTGAATTAATAATAAAGAATCCAGTATAAACAGTAGGACCTAAATATGCACCTTTATCAGTCCCAATTTCTATCTGGTTATCGGTATCTGTACTTACTACATTGACTTGTGTATCTGTTTGAACCCAGTTTGTTCCATCATAGTGCCAGAGTGTTTTTGTTGTAGTGTTATATATCACCTGTCCTGTCTGAGGATTGGTCATGGTATTCATTTCTGTGGTAGTTCCACTATTCAATTGAAGTACTTCATCTCCTACTAGTTGAGCATGAGCAAAGGGTGTTACAAGTAATATTAGTAAAAAGAGTAATTTTTTCATAGTATTTTCCATTATTATAGTCCCCAGAATGTCATAGTATTTTCTTCTATCTCTTCATACTCTGATGCAGCTATATCGGTTTTATACATTATCATCTCTGTATAAGATGTAGTAGCATGATTGTAACTTTGATCTCCTGTTGCCCAACCTATAGCAAAATCTTCAGTCCGGGTACATCTTCCCGTAGTATGTGCACCATTAAACTTTTCTGTACCATCTACTCTGGCAATGGCATTGGTACTTGTTTTTATGAATGTATAAAGAGCCCATTTCCCTTCATTGCTAGCATTTGCAAAAGATCTTGGATTATTACAGCATATCCCTGGGTCAAAATATACAGTATTCTCACTCCAGTTTATATGCGTACTCCATCTATCTGAACCTGTCAATACACCAAATGAATGTTGTGTTATTTTTGTGGCGTTTATGAGGGTTAGTACAGTTCCCTGATCTCCATTGTTTGTTACATCTTGAATACCGTTTGGTGTATCTACCGTTAAATGGTCATTTGATCCATCTCCTTGAAAGTAGGGTATAGTAGCATCAGGATAAAAACGTGGTTGTCTGTTTTGTGTAGTTTGAACAGCATCTCTACCTAGCCCACTTTGGTCATACCAAGTATGTACAAACACATTTGATCCATTTCTCCAAGTATTTATGGCTGCTACATCTACAATGTCATTGTCTCCCCATACAAAATCTTTTTCAGCATTGTCACTGGCTCGTCTCAGTCTCACAAGCGAACCCGTATAGTCACTTTCTAATACACGCATAGAAAATGCAAAACTAATATCTGTTAATTTCTCATCAAGGATATGTGAAGGCTTGATAGTAGGAAAATGATTATAATTAGCAATTTCTCCATATGTAATCATAGGTAAGATAAATATAACAATAAAGCTAGACAAGTAGTTTTTTATTTTCATCTTATCTTCTTAAGTCCCCTGTAAGATGGTAAACATCGCTTGCCGTACTTACGATGCCCACACCTGCATCTTTACCAGCAGTTCTAAATCTAGACAAACGGTTCTTTATACTTGTTCCACTTCCCACTATGGTGACTTTCCCTGTACCTATTTGATACACAGATACATTATAACCTATAGGAAATCCAGCTGGTATGGTTAGTGTCATAACTGAGGCACTATTAAATGTAAGTATATTTCCATTGTCGCTTAATGTTAAAGTGTAATCTGCTGTCTTTTCAACTACTTTTGGTATAAAAACTAACTCCCTCCATGTACCATCGGCATAGACATATAGCTTTTTTATGCTCGAATCAAACGCAAGCGTACCATCTATAATAGGAGTCGATAGTGCAGCCCTTTCAGCTGTAGTTAATGCATGAATTTGCACTAACTCATCTGTTGTTGTTGCAAAAGCAACAAAAGGAACAGTTAAAAGAATAATTTGTATTATCTTTTTCATTTTACTATCTCATCTTCTAGTAATCTATCACTGTGAACATAAACTCACTGTCTCTTTGGTTTCTATCACCAACACCATTATCATTATCACCTGTTTGAACCACAAAACTATCTGTAGCTTGACTACTGTATGAAATATCATAATCATCATTACCTGCACCGTTTGAGTCTACTATTGTTAATTGAATAGTATAGTTAGTACTGCTTCTTGCTGTATTTAATGTAATAGTATAGTTACCAGCACTGTTTCTGGTAACCGTTGCACCATAACCACGCTGTAATGCACCTGCACTATCTACTTTCCCAAATGCTACTATAGGACTTGATCTAAATATAGTCTCTGTTCCTTCTTCATTAGAATATTTATGTTCCAATAAATCTGGTCCATTCAATACTAAAGTTGTCACCGTCTCTGAAATATCAATCGTTGTACCAGCTTCATTTGTATAGTCTGCTATTTTATGTCCAGGTACTATATTTGTTATAATCGTGGTAGTCTCTGCGGAAACATTTAAATCAAAGTCATTCCCAGTTCGTGTTACCGTAATGCTTCCATCGGTAGATGTAATATTTTGTAACTCATTGGTTTTATTGGTATCTTCATCTAGCGTGATATGGTCTTGGAGTGTGCTGTTTACATCATCTATTTTAGTATCAAGTGCATTGATATTTCCAGTGAGTGTATTGTTGATATCATTGATATCACTTGCATTGGCTTGAATAGAGTTATTTAAATCATTTATACTGTTATTTGTATCTGCGATATGTGCGGCAAGTCCAGCCTGCAGTGCCTGTACTGGTGCTGTTTGGTTAAAGT
>CAZXGY010000198.1:0-3292 GCA_964640455.1 uncultured Sulfurovum sp. | reverse complement strand
TGGTTAGAGATAAGAAAAGATAATAATTCAGACCCCCGTTTTTACCATTAAGTCTCATATTCAGAACCTCTAATGTGTCATAGCAAGTTGAATAATAACCTATATAAGATTAAGCTTCAATAACTTCTTATAGCAAGGTAGATTATGAACGATGTAGAATCATTACCAGAAAACTTTACTGAAAGTCTTCATCAGGATATTGGAGTAAATGTAAAGAAAGAAAGGGAGAAAAAAGGACTGTCGCAGTTGCAACTATCTCAGATGATAGGACACAAATCAGTCACTATTATTTCAAGAGCTGAGATTTTTTATAAAGGTCAACATTTTAATATAGAACATCTTGTGAAAATTGCATTTGTTTTAGATATAGATATTGAAGTACTTATACCTAAAACTACTACTTAAAATCGATTAAACTTCAAATCTACCCATACACAACATCCTCAACATCACTCATCTTGGTAGCCTTTATAAACTGTACATCATCCCCTAGTGCATCGAAGTGTGCCATTCCACAGTCTATCTTGGCTTGTTCTGCTGGACGCAGTGCATCAGTAAAGAGTGAGCTTTTGGTTTCTACTACAAAGTAGAGTCTTTCTATATCATCTTTATCAATGACTACTGCCCAGTCTGGGTTGTATGTTCCTAATGGCGTGTCTATTTTAAAGAAACTTGGTAACTTGGCATAGACTTTTATCATTTCATTATTTTCAAATGAGATGGCAAAATTCTTCTCTACATCTGAATCATAAATGACATAGTCGTAGACACCTTTTTTACTTTCTTCAAGGTTTTGGTTCAAGTAGCCTGCTAGCTCTTGCTCTTCAAATATCTCTTGGGCATAGTAACTCTCATCACCTATCTTTTCATACTTGATGCCATCTATCACAAAGTGTCTCATGGTGCGTTGTATCATTCCCATCACTTGTTCTATAAACTTCTGAGGGTTATTTTTAAACTGTTCTAGCTTACCACTCTTTGTCAGTATCTCAACAATGGCTCTTCGTGTAAGGTTCGTCTCATTCTGTAGGTAGGTGACTATGTCTGGCAAAGAGAAGTCTTTTGCATCATACACAAAACTTGACTCCTCTACTACATCTGCCTCTACACCACCTTGTGTTATCTCTATTTCTGCCTTGCTGTATGCAAAACGTGATTTGCCTACTATGAGATGATTTCTTATCTCTTTGGCACACTGTTCTATAAGTGTTGCTTCATCAAACTTTACTCTGTAGGTAGTTTTATACTTTATTCTGTCCCAAAGTGCCGTAAACTCTTCACTTAGATACACCTCTTTATTGAGTGTTACGGCTCTTTTCTTGCTGGCATCTTTTATATTGAGATTTCCTGCTACTTTTTTAAGTAGTGCTGTAACCTGTGGACTCACTGCTTCATATGATGCGGGTAATGTCACAAGATTAGCCTTTAAAGCCATTTTTAGACTGTCTTGTACCTTTCCTCTATCATCTATGTATTTTTCATCATATAGGTGCTTCCAAAGCTCTTCAGATTTCTCTAGCCCTAAGTAGTTCTCTTCTCCATTTGCATCTGTAAAAACTATGTTTGCAAAGCTATGCTCTTCTATAAGTCCAAACTTGATGCCTGTATCTTCTTCTATCTCTTTTTGAAGTTGTTTGGCGAACTCCTCATAAGACTCATTTGCCATCACTGTAAGCGTATTGACATCAAAGCCAAAGACACGTTCACCCTCTTGGTTCACACAGAGTCTAAGCCCACGTCCTATCTCTTGACGTTTCTTTATGACTGAGTTACTTTCGTTGAGTGTACAGATTTGGAAAATGTTTGGATTGTCCCATCCTTCACGTAAAGCAGAGTGAGAGAAAATGAACTTCAGTTTTGTATCTAAACTCAGAAGCCTCTCTTTGTCTTTCATGATGAGACTATAAATGTCTTCATCCCCTTGTGTCTTTCCAGAAGTATCTTTGAGCTTTCCCTTGTTGTCTATAGAGAAGTAACCATTGTGTACTTGTGAGACAATAGTATCTATATCCACATCTTCAAAGAGTGTTCTATACTTTGGCTTTTTGATGAGTCCTGCATACTCTTCTTCAAACATCTTGGCATACTTTCCTTGCTGGGTATTACCCTCTTCATCATACCAACGGTAGTTTGCTACTTTGTCTATGAAAAAGAGACTCAGTACTTTGATGCCTTGCTTGGTAAGTCTTAACTCTTTCTCCAAATGCTCTTCGATGGTCTTGCGTATCTGAAGTCGTTTTCTCTCATCTTCATCTACCCCACCTATGGCAAGTCCTAGTTCTACTATCTCTGGCTTGGAAGTAAAGTCTATATACTCTGCTCCCTCTTCACAGTAGATGTCATTGATGATGTACCCACTATAGATGTCACGTCCACCAGAACTGTCAAAAAGATCTGCTCCTTGCTTCACGGTAATCTTCTTACGAGAAACAGAACCACTCTTCATCACATCTATCTCCACTTTAGCAGTGATAGGACTCTTTTTATTGTCCACCGATACCAGTTTGATGTAGGCTTTGTTGTTACCATCTTCTACTTTGAACTCTGCTACTTCTATCTGCTTGACCAGTTGCTTGTCATAAGCATCTACAGGGTCAAGTTTATAGACCATATGGTGCTTTTCTCTATGTGTCGCCGAGTAGCGTATAGTACAAAGAGGATTAAGGCTCTCTATGGCTTCTTTAGACTTGGGTGTAGTGTCTACACTTTGTTGCTCATCTATGATGACGATGGGGTTGGTAGAACGTATGAACTCTATGGGTTTATACCCACTGAGACGGTCATTGGTTCGGTGGATGATGTTGGCTTTGGTTTCTTTAGTAGGGTCAGAGAAACTTCTTCTAAATGCATCGATGTTGATGACCATGATTTGTATGTAGTCATTGGTCGCAAAGCTTCTTACTTGCTCCAGGTTAGCAGAGTTGTAGGTGAAGTAGTCATAAGGGGTATTTTGGAAGGCTGCTTTGAAATGTTCTTGCGTGATCTCCAGAGATTTGTTCACCCCTTCTTTGATGGCAATAGACGGCACAACGATGATGAACTTCGTAAAGCCATAGAGCTGATGCATCTCAAAGATACTCTTGAGGTACACATAGGTCTTTCCTGTACCTGTCTCCATCTCTACGGTGAAGTCTTTACTTGGTAGTTTTTTAGAGTGTTCTAGTCCATTACGAAGCTGTATGGCATTGAGGTTTTCAAGTATCTCATCATCTAGCAGATGGAGTTTGTTACCGTACCCAAGTTCAGTTTCGTTCTGCATCAATCCTTGAGTATCAAACGATGGCACAGAGAA
>CAZXGY010000197.1:0-3296 GCA_964640455.1 uncultured Sulfurovum sp. | reverse complement strand
ATGCCAAAAAATAAAGAAAAATTCTCCCTCAAAGATGAACTCTTTAATGCCACTAAAGTAGAGAAGATAGCAAACGAGATAAAAGCTGTATATCCTAGTTTTAATACAAAGTCTTTTTCAGATGAGGTATTGGCATTATTTCCAGAACTTGAACTCAAAGAGCGTATGTATCATATGCGTGATATGTTTAAGAAGTATCTGCCTAGCGACTATGTAGAGGCTACTAATATACTTTTAGAGGCACTTCCCAAAGAACTTAATACTAATAAATATGATAATGACTTTGGAGACTTCATCTATGCTCCTTACTCTGAGTTTGTGGTGGGGTATGGCTGTTGTGATGAGTATTTAGAGTTCTCACTTCATGCACTTAGAGAGATGACCAAACGCTTTTCTGTTGAGTATGCTATACGTGATTTTATAAACCATTACACCAAAGAGACATTGGCTATGTTAGGGCAGTGTGCATTGTCTAGTAACTACCATGAGAGACGTCTGGCTTCTGAGGGCTTGCGTATTAAATTGCCTTGGGCTAAGAAGATTAGCCTTGACTACCATGAAGCGATGCAACCTTTAGAGAAACTCTACTATGACAAAACCCGTTATGTTACTCGCTCTGTAGCGAACCATCTTAATGACATTGCTAAAGTGGATGCACCCTTGGTGATAGAGACTTTAAAACGTTGGAAAAGTACAGGGAAACAAGAGGCAAAAGAGATGGACTACATCATCAACCACTCTTTACGTACACTTGTGAAACAGGGCAATGAAGAGGCTTTGGCTCTAATCGGATATAAAAAACATCCTGACATTATGGTAGGAGAAGTAAAACTACTCTCTTCTCGTGTAAAGGTGGGAGAAGCTTTGGTATTTGAGGTGAGCATAGAGGCAAAAGAAGATGTAAAACTCATGGTAGACTACCTTATGCACTTTCAAACAAAACGTGGGACACCCAGTGCTAAAGTACATAAGCTCAAAAAGCTTGAACTTCAAAAAGGTGAGAGTATCACGCTACAGAAAAAACATCTGTTTAAAGCAAACATGACAACAAGAACACTCTATAGTGGTGAACATAAAATAGAACTTCAGATAAATGGTACAATAGTAAAAAGTGAAATATTTGATTTAAAGGTATAAGCTATGACATTTAAACAATTAGAAAACTATATTATGAAGAAGCAAGGGGTAACTTATGACTATCCTTTTGATGAGAAGACTAGGGTATACCGCATAGCTGAGAAGATGTTTGCTTTAACCTCAGAAGAGAAGCCTGTACGTGTTAACCTAAAGTGTGACCCCATCTATGCTTTAGAACTTCGTTCCATTTATGAGGGTGTGATAGCAGGGTATCATATGAGTAAAAAGCACTGGAACACGGTAACTATAGAAGAGAGTGATGTCGATGCTGAAACAGTAAAAGAACTCATAGACCACTCTTATGAACTTGTCTATAAGAGTTTGACTAAAAAGAAGAGAGAGGTGTTAGAAAATATGGCAATTTGAAAGATTTCTAAAGGTTTTTTATTTTTTAGGTTAAACTTTACTATGACTAAAACTTTAAAAAACAAAATTATAAAAATATGTAATGAAAAAATAGAGAAAAAAGGATCAAATGTGGGTCTTTCTTTTTATGCTTTTTTTGCCAATAAAAATGATAATCCTACCGAACTTATGGAGGTAGCCACATGGTGGATAATAACTCATGAACTTGACCACTTTGAGAAAGCTGCGAAGATTAAGAAAATGGTAGAGGAGATAGTATGAATAAAATATCTATCAAAACCTATAAAAGTCCCATAGGAGAACTACTTTTAGGATCTTATGAGGGTAAACTTTGCCTTGTAGACTTTAAGTATAGGCGTATGCGTACAAGCATAGACAATCGTATACAAAAAGGATTAAAAGCTAAGTATGTAGAGCAGAGTTCTGAGGTGATTGAAGAGACTATCAAGCAGATGAAAGAGTACTTTGCAGGTGAACGCAAAGATTTTGATATACCACTGCTTATGGTGGGTACAGATTTTCAAAAGTCTGTATGGGAAGGTCTGATACAAGTTCCTTATGGTACTACTGCATCTTACTTAGAGCTTTCACGAAATATTGGTAATGAAAAGGCAGTGCGAGCTGTGGCTTCTGCCAATGGTGCCAATGCTATTTCCATTATGGTTCCTTGTCACCGCATTATAGGATCAAATGGTGATTTAGTAGGCTATGCAGGTGGATTACCTGTGAAGAAGCAGTTATTAGATTTGGAAAACAACCTTTTTACTGGTTTGTCATTGTGTAAAGATGAAATAGATAACTTTAAATAGTATATTTTACGTGAACTTACACATGAATTACATGTAGAAGTAGCTAAAATATCTAACACTCGGTTTAGAGTGTTTTAAGAAAATAATTAAATAAAAATAAGGATTTATAATGAATAGAAGAGAGATGATAAAAATAACCACATTGGTGACACTTGCTACCGTAACAGCTTCGGCATATGATGAGAAACTTGTAGTCAATAAAGAAAAAATGAAACCCCAAGATGCTAAAAATCTTACTAAAGCAGAGCTCAAACATACCCCAGAGCTAACAGTAGGTAGTAAAGATGCAGCAGGATATACTTTAGTAGAGGTAAGTATTGGGCAAGGTGGTATTATACATCCAAGTACAGATAGCCATTGGATATATGAAATAGAACTTTATGCAGATGGAAAAAAGGTAGACAGTGTAACACTAGAACCAAGTATCTCTAGAGGGTATATGGGTAGCCGTGTTAAACTTGATGGTGTGAAAGCTTTATCAGCTGTAGCCAAGTGTAATTTACATGGTGAATGGACAAGCTCAGTAGCACTATAAAGTTATAGTTTGAGACTTGATAACTCAAGTCTCACTTTGTCTCTAATGTGATGGTTTATTTCTAAATTTAACAAGGTTTAGTTTTGTATCCACTTTAAAAAGAAAATTTCCCCAGAGTAATACATCACCGCTATCTTTAGTCAAGTGTTTTATGAAGTTGGTTTCATCTTCTTTTTTGTACTTGAAACTTCCAAAAATCTCATTGGTATCAATGTTATGGGTTTCGGTTATCTCATAGGCTGAGAGAGGTAAGATAGAAGGAACCCACCCCTTTTCTATAACCTGTTGCTCTTTTACTGTTTCTATGTCAGCATATTTATTAATCTGTACATCTATAAAAAAGTATGAGAATATAAAATAGACAAGTCCTATTATTATCAGTATACCTAAGATTATTTTTTTCATATTTTTAAATCCTTTGTGTTATTCTACTTTTTTTACTTATGGTT
>CAZXGY010000196.1:0-3300 GCA_964640455.1 uncultured Sulfurovum sp. | reverse complement strand
ACAGTTTCATCATGTCAGAAAAACAAGTAGCATGGATGTTTACCCATTATGCTGATAAAAAAGTAGCTATACTTGAAGGTGTTATGGGCTTTTATGATGGAGACAATAAGGGCTGTTCTGCCTACTCGGTGAGTAAACTCTTAGGCGTACCCACTATACTCGTACTTGATGGTAGTGGCAGTTACATTACCATTTCAGCGGTGTTAGGTGGTCTACTAAGTTATAAAAAGGGCAATACTATACAAGCTGTCGTACTAAATAAACTCTCATCAGCCATGCACTATGCTCTCATTAAAAAACAGATAGAAGAAGACCATCCTCACATTATAGTACTTGGATGGATAGAAAAAAATCTTCCTGCACTAAGTGACACACACCTAGGACTTGACCTCAAAGACTTAGACAAAATAGCTAAGATAAGTAAAGACGTTTTAAAACATATAGACATCAACAAACTCTCAACACTCTCCATGAAAAATATTCAGGTACCTTCTGCTTATCCTTTTGCACCCATACCAACCATAGACAAAAAATTGGTCATAGTCAATGATAGTAACTTTTCGTTCTTATACCATGACAATCTCCTATTTTTACGAGAAGTTTTTAAAGAAGTCGTTTTAGTTGATGCTACCAAGAATGAAAGAATCCCCATAGATTCTGATGCAGTTTACTTACCCGGTGGATATGTAGAAACCGAAGATAACTATAAGAAAATAAAAGACGCTACACAATTCAAGCAAAGTCTCATAACCCATGCCAAAGAAAAAGCCATTTACGCAGAATGTACAGGACTACTCTACCTTAGTAAATCTGTAGATGAAAAAGTTATGGCAGGCGTATTAGATATACACTTTACTTTAGAAAATCGTTTTAACCGTTTAGGCTACTATTATAACGAAGCTGGCATTAAAGGGCATGCTTTTCACTATACTAAACCTACCAAAAGCTCACTTGCTAAGGGCTTTGATATACTTTCAAAAACTTCTCAAGGTAAGGGGTTAGTAGGTAGTTGGCGTAAAGATAAAGTTTTGGGGACTTATTTACATACGATGTTTAGAAACAACACACAAATACTAAATCACTTTATAGGATAAATGATGATAAAAACAATCATAGGCGATAGCCAATTTATAGAACAATTCCAAAACAAGAAAGCTACTTTCATGCTAGCCATGTCTAACACAGCCACAGCCAACATAACAGGTATCACCCAAGCAGGCATACCTGGGATGATACACCTCACCCCTGTACTGGACGCTGAGTTCTTAGCCACAGGAGAAGTACGAAGCCTACCCAACGTAGCAGAGACACCAAAGGGTGTACCTACCCCTGCACTTATCACACGTGGGGTACACCTACTCTCTCCTTACTCGCATATAGAGTTGCTAGACTTAGGGCTAGAAGTCCAACCCAAAGGCGATGACTTAAACATACACCACTTTGACATAGAACCAAGTGGGAACATCGCTGATGGAGCAAACATAAATGCCAAAGCACTTTTTGACAAAGGCGTGGCATTTGGTAAGTCTTATGAGTGCAAAGATGACTACCTCATACTAGGAGAGTCCGTACCCTCTGGAACTACCACTGCTACTGCTACAGCACTTGCCCTTGGTTACGATGCAAAAACCCTTTTCTCCTCTAGCTTCAAAGAGGTACCTAACAACATAAGAGAAGAGACCATAGCCAAAGCCTTAGCCAATATAGAGGGTAAAACAGACCTCTTTGACATCTTAGGCTCAGTCGCTGACAATATGCTCATCTTTAACGTGGGATTCATTCTAGGTGTAAACGCTCGATTTCCCATAGTACTAGCAGGTGGTACACAAATGGCTTGTGTCTTGTTAGTAGCCAATAGCATCTCACACTACATGGGTGCAGAAGTAAACAGCTCTAAACTAGCTCTCTGTACTACCAAATGGGTAGCCCAAGATGAAAACTCAGACATCAAAGCACTCTTAGAGATGTTAGACTTTCCCATCAATGCTTACTACGCAAACTTTGATTTCTCTCTCTCAGAACATCCTGCTCTCAAACTCTATGATGAGGGTGAAGCAAAAGAAGGTGTGGGAGCTGGCGGGGCTTTGATGTTTGGGTTTTTGAATGGGCTTAGTAAAGAGGAGATTACTCGGCAGGTTGAAGGGTTTCTGGGGTAAAATAAAAAATATGTCAATTTGCCATGTTTTTGATAAAAATGAAAAGGTGGGTTATAATTTGTATGTAGTCTGACCTGTTGTTTCAAACAGCAGCTACAACTACTGTTTGTACCCCAAGGGCATTTCCTTTGGGCATTCTCTAGTCAAATCTTGACTGCGAGAGGGTGTGAGTATTATGGATTTATTAATCCTCGTACTAACGGTTATTGTTGCTATCTTACGATACTACAATAACTAAAACATATTCAGAGGGAGCTAACGCTCTCTCTTCAGACATCATTTTAACATAAAAAATATATTTTGTAAACACGTAGGGTGTTGTACCCTTACAACACCAAAAATATGAATTGCTAACTCTCTTCATATTTTTAAATAATTCGAGCTATTGGTGTTGTCATGGGACAACACCCTACAATAAAATAAAGGAAAAAAATGTCAAATACTGAAACACTTAAACACTATCTACTTGAAAAAAATAATCCTTATTTACTTGATGAGAACAACAATGGTAAAACTATTATGCTCTCTGGTGCTTGGGGTTCAGGAAAAACACATTTTTGGCAAAATGAGATTGAACCAAAATTAAAAGAAAAACTTGATAATAAAGCTTGTGTATATGTTAGTCTATATGGAAAAGAATCTCTTAATGACATCAAATCTGATGTATATTTATCTGCTAATGGTAAAAACTTACTATCTACAGAAGTTTCTACATTTGGCATGGAAGCTTTATCAGCTATTAAAGATAGTGACTTAGCCGTAGGAAAAGCTTTAAAAGCTGGGAAAACTTTATTTGATAGTAAAAAAATGCAAAAAGGTATTACCAAATTAAAAAGAGGTGGAATTATCTGTTTTGATGATTTTGAAAGAAAATCTAAAAATGTTGACTTAAATGACCTCTTTGGTTTTATCTCACAACTTGCTATTAATCTTGATTGTAAAGTAGTTATTATTTTAAATAGTGACGTTTTTCAAGGTAAAGAAGCTAAACAATTTAGAGAAGTTAAAGAAAAAACAATTAATAAATTTTTATATTTTAATCCTTCACCAAAAGAATTATTTGACTCAATATTTATATCAAAAGAAAACTATTCAAATATTTTATATGAACATAAAGATGAAATTTTTAAATCAATTACAGAAA
>CAZXGY010000195.1:0-3332 GCA_964640455.1 uncultured Sulfurovum sp. | reverse complement strand
TCCCCTTGAGATATGGAGTTGGTAGATACAAAAGCAGCGACTATGTTTGTGCCTTGTATGTATTGAGATGCTTTTAAGTACCATGCTGTCACATAGTCAAGTACTCCTGCACCTTTAACACCTGAAAAAACATTTTCCATATCTGCTCTTTGGGCTTTACTTTGGTACTGTTTACCATAAAATGGAGGATTGCCCAAGATATAAGAAAGTTTCTCTTTCTCTACTACCTCTTCCCAGTCAAGCTCCAAAGAGTTTGCATTGACAATGTTAGCCGACTTCTTTAGAGGTAGCCTAGCGTAGTACTGTCCGAAGTGTTCGCTTATACGCATGTTCATCTGGTGGTCTATGAGCCACATGGCGACTTGTGCTATCTGTGCGGGGAATTCGTCTACCTCTATGCCATAAAACTGGTCTACATCTATCCATACGATGGTTGAGACATCTAGTACACTTGAACTGTGTAAGATTTTGAGTATTTCCAGTTCTAACAAACGCAACTCACGGTATGAGATGATGAGAAAATTCCCAGACCCACAAGCAGGGTCAAAAAAGTGTAGTGTAGCTAACTCTTTTTGAAACTCTTGAAGCTTCTTTTTGTTCTTTTTTAGTTTCTCAAACTTAGCATGGAGCTCATCTAAAAACAAAGGCTTTATAACTTTAAGGATGTTGGCTTCACTAGTGTAGTGAGCTCCTAAGTTTCGTCTAGCCTTCTTGTCCATGATGGACTGAAAAAGTGAACCAAATATGGCAGGGCTTATCTTGCTCCAGTCTAGGTAACAACACTCAATGAGTATGTCTCTCATCTTACTGTCAAAGGCAGGTATGGGTAAAAATTCTTCAAAAAGTCTACCATTTGTGTAGGTAAAGTCGTTTAGGCTTTCATCTCTTGTGGTAAGTCTTTTGTCTTCAGGTGTGTTAAGTACTTGAAAAAGCTCTGTAAGCTTCGCACCCACATCTGAGCCGTCTTCATGAGTCTTAGCTTCAAGATACTCTACAAAAGAGTTCTTTTCAAAAATAGCCGTATCTTCTGCAAACATCAAGAAGAGTAAACGCACCAAGAAAAGCTCTAAGGGGTGTCCGTCATAGCCAGTAACTTTTAGCTCATCATGTAGCCTACCTAGTAGTTCTGCTGCTTTGATGTTGACAGGGTCTTCTTCTCGTACTTTGTGTGTGGTGTACCCAGCCATGAAGCCAAAGAGTTTGATGTACTTAGAAAACTCACTTATGTGAAACTCTGTATGTCCACCCTCTTCTAAGTCGTAGAGTCTCAGTGACTGAAAGTCTGAGACAAGTATGTACTTGGGTAACTCATGGTCTTTGAGTCCAGGGAAGTAGTCTTTGGCTTGTTGAAACGCTTTGTCTAAGTCTTTGCCTTTTGACTTATGTTCTACAAGTATGACACCTTTCCAAAGTAAGTCTATGCTTCCTTTTTTGTCGCCCAACTTTTCTACAGGTTTTTCAAATGTAGCCAAACGTCTACGAGAAACACCAAAGACATTGAAAAAGTCATTCCAAAAAGACTGAGACTCAGCATTTTCACGACTTTCATCTTCCCACTCTTTAGTAAATGCTATGGCTCTGCTTCTTATTTCGTTCCAACTTAGTGCCATAGTTTTATACCTTTGTATTTAGTAAGATTATTTTAGCGTAAAGTAGTTTTACTGTGAGACCACTCTTTCTATTGCTACTTTTACTTCTTGATAACATGCATTTTCACCCTCATTACTCACTAACGATGGTGTAAGCCTATTAATTCCAATTGTATTACTGGTAATCAATACACAATTTTCTCTTATATCTTCACTTAATTTCACTTTAAGTACCAGATTTCCACACTCTGTGCTAAGTTTTACCCTCTCCTCTTCTTGAAAGCCAAGTGCAGGGTGGAGTGTTACTGTTTCAGTACGTTTAAACTGTGTATTCAACGCTTTATTACTTTTAGGTGAGAGTAGCCAAAGTCTTTCATCTGTAAGCTGGTTTTTCTTCGATGTTCTTATTTTAGTTAAAGATTTCGTATTGATAAAGTCATCATCATAATCTTCTATAAACTCAAACTCATCATCACCATCTTCACCAAACCCTTCTGCATAAGGTATGGATTCATAAGCTGGTGAAGAATACTGACTATCCTCTTTTTCACACTGTTCTAACCAAGTGTTTATGTACTCTTCTTCACTTTGCAAACCATCAAAATCAAAAGATTCAAAAAGCTTTTTAGTAAAGTTATACTCACTGATACCTACCTCTGAGTCAATAACCTTATTCATTTTCTCTACATACTGATGTCCGTAGCTAAGTCTCACATCTTCTTTTTCAAAAAAGTTTTTTGCAGGTATGACTATCTTGGCACGTTTAGAAGTCTCATTTTCATAAAGTCCAAAATAAATCAGATTTTCTACTTTATCCAACTCTTCACACACACGTGTTGAGTCTGGCATAGATTCTGCGGGGTTTCCTCCCTGAACAAGTACTGTATCGAACTCAGAAAAGTTTGTGACTACTTTAGAAACCGTTTTACATTTAACCTCAAACGGGTTTTCAAATCCCAATTTTGAATTTCCTAAGTAATGTACACCACATCCTTCAGTACCAAACAACCCAAGCAGTGCTGCCAAAGAATCAATAGCATGTAGTGTTGAAGCACCTGTAGAGTATTTTTGTACCCCTGTCCCAACTAAAAAAACAACCTTTTGATCACGTAAATAGTTTAATGTATGTCCCAACTCACCCAAATCAGTACCAATATACTCCAAAATAGGCTTAATACGATGCTCTTGCGTAAAATCATAGAACTCTTCATACTCAGAAGCAAACTCTTCACACCAGTCGGTATCTTGAGAGTCTTCCATATAAATAAAACGAGCAAGCATAATAGCAAGATAGTAGTCTGTACGTGGCTGTATTTGTAAATGTAAGTCAGCTTTTTTAGCCATAGCTGTTTTTACAGGGTCAATGACGACAATATTTTTACCCTCTAAAAATGGCAGTATATGTGCATTGGTTACTGTCACATTACGTCCCCATATTACCACGGTATCTGCTTTTTCTATCTGCTCTAAGGGTAAGGTTCTGTTGACACCTCTGCCCTCGAGTATACCTGCCTCACCGGCACCATCACAAAGACTACCATGGGTAAGCGTACCCTTTACACTTTCCATAAGAAGATTGGTGACTTCTTGCATCACACCCATATTTCCTGAGCCTCTCCAGAGTAAAGATGTAGGTTTTTTAAAAGATTCTGAAACTGCTTCCATTGCCTCATCCATACTTACTTCCACACCATCTACACGAGGTTTTTCTATACGAGGTTCATCATGTATACTTTTATTGAG
>CAZXGY010000194.1:1741-3344 GCA_964640455.1 uncultured Sulfurovum sp. | reverse complement strand
AACTAAGTGCTGAAGTTAAAATTTTACCTACAAGTATATATTGAGTATTTATCATTGCCGTGATATGAGGGTGTTTTTGGAGTAGTGTATCTTGAGCAAAATGATTGGGTATGACTATAACAGCATAGGCTTGTGCAGATTTTACAAACCCCATGGCTTCTTTAGTATTTGTCACCATTGCAGATATTTGCATAGTTGGGGAACTCTCTATACTACTGAGCACCCTACGTGAAAGCTCTGATTTATCATTATCTACTACAACGATGGGTAAATCATGTGCAACCCCTGAACGAAAGATAGCGATAATAAGAAAAAAAGAGAACAAAGGCAGTACGGTAATAAGCGCAAGTTTATACCATGAGCTTTTAATGCTTCTTAGTTCATATAAAAATGCTTTATGAAGTACCGCAATCATTTACAGTCCCAAAAGAACACTCATCCCTACCCTAAGATTTGGTATGGGGCTAGTAGGTCGAAGTTCTACTTCAAAACTCTTCATGTCAAAACCTTTACCACTCTCAGTTGCACGCCATGTAGCATAGTCTCCCATCACAGCGATGTTACTTACTTTGAAGTCGTATGTTTTCTCACCCAAAGCAGGGATTTTAGCTTTAAAAACTTTCCCTTTTTGAAAAGAGTTCAAGTAGTCCTCCCTCACAGAAAACTTAGCCCATGCATCCTCTATATCGATGATGGAAACCACAGGAAAGCCTGTAGGTGAGAGTTCTCCTGCATGAATGAGGACTTGCGAGACTTCACCTTTATGAAAGGAGCGTTGTGTGGTCTCTTTTACAAAGGCATTCACTTCATCTACCTTGGCTTTATAGACTCTTTCTTGAGCAGATGCTGCTGCTTTGACCTCTACCCTTGCACCCTCTTTTGCCATGATAGCCATCTGTTTTGCAGCATTTGAGTCATATTTTGCTGCTTTGTATTTGGTATAGACTTCATCTTTTTTCTGCTCAGATACCACACCTTCTTGAAACAAACGGTTTATGCGTTCATAGGTTGTCTGCATCAAGGCTTCTGCTGCTTGTGCTTTTTGCCATTGGTCATATGCTGCTTGTATCTCTTGTTTTCTTGCTCCCGTATCGGCTTGGTTTTTCTGAGCACCTGCTGCATCTTCTGCTGCTTTTGCCTGTGCCAGTTTTGCTTCCACTTCAGGAGAAGAGATAGTAAAAACGATATCGCCTACGGTCACAAAATCACCTTTTTTAACATAGACTTCATTGACCCGTCCAGGGAGTTTTGAAGAGATGTTATAACTCTGTGCATCTATCTCACCTTGCAAGACTATAGCTTGAGGTTGATACGCTTTGTAAAAAGTAAAACTCACCCACATGAGTAAAGAGAAAAGGAGTACCCCTACAAGTGTTAAAAGTTTGTTATTCATCTATTTAATTCCTTTACCTGAGTTTTCAAATGTAAAAAAGCGTTCTCTATCACCACTGAGTACACACAATGCTGCAAGCCTATTTACATAGTTATATGCAGCATTTAGACGTTGTGTTTTTGCACCACTTAAAAGCATCTGTGCATCTACCACTTCGACTGAAGTTGCAAGCCCTTCTTTAAAAGCCAAAGAACGTAACTTATAATTTTC
>CAZXGY010000194.1:0-1641 GCA_964640455.1 uncultured Sulfurovum sp. | reverse complement strand
CCAAGTACTTCTGGGTACCAAGCAGCCTCTTCTACCCCTATCATGGCTGAAGCTTGTTGTGACTTTGCATTGAGTACATCTATGGCTGCGTATGCTTCGACACTTTGCGTACTGTATTGGTGTTTTGAACCAATCTTTTTAGAGACAAATAGTTTTGAGCTAGGTGCTTGTTTACGCTTTATCATTGTATGTAAAGCTGAAGTGACTATGTCTACCTTGTGGGATGCTTTCGTCGTTTCTATTTTAGCAATATCAAGTTTTACCCGAGCATTGAGTAGCTCTGCTCTAGAGATTTGTCCTTCTTCTTTGAGTTTTTTTGCATGTCTGTAGTGTATGTTCAACGCTTTTTGTGATTCTACTCTTGTACGGTAGAGTGACTTTGTCATCACCACACCATAGTAAAGTTTTATAAGCTGTAAAAATGCCTTATCTTTTGCCATACGATGTCTGGCTTTTGCCTCTGCTACTTTTCCACTATAAGCGTCTTGCGCTGCATCTATCTTTCCACCGACATAGAGTGGGTAAAGTACCTGCAAATCAACCAAGGCTATGTCTTGATCTAAAAAATCTATCTCAGAAGGAAAAGCCACAGGCACAGGAAGTGATGCGAGTAGACCACTTACGCCTCGTGTATCTAGCCCTATTGCATTATCTAAGTGTGTATAACTTCCACTAAGAGAAACAGAGGGAAAGTACATTCCTTCTGCAGACTCTTTTTTAAGCTGTGCATGGCGTATGTCAGCCGTAGAAGCTTTAAGTCCATCATTTTGCTTCTCTACACTATACCAAGCATTTTCTATACTGATATTTGCAAACAGTGATAATGACATTCCTACACATAAAATAAAAATTTTCAAAATAAAATCTTGTCCTTAGTTTTTCTTTAGTCTAAGCATACCAAAGATGTAAAAAAATATCTTGAAAATCCTTCTCTACTTAGAGAAATGTTGATAATCTTTTACCCCAGACCAATCACCACCCCATTTCCAACCATACTTTTTAAATATCTGTGTGGCTTTATCATGTTTGAGTATGACTGCTTTATCTGCAGAGGTAGTATTTTTATGTACCCTTTTTCTATATTTTAAAGAAGCTTTATGGGAGATGCGACCAGACCTAGAAACATAAGGGTTTTCTATAGGGTTAATGTCTATCGCTTTCCCATACGAGTGCTTTGACCACTTCTTAGAACCCGTGGCATTACGACAGTTAAAAGCAGAAGTATTACCAGCTTCTATCGACTGCCAATCATTAGCCTTATACGCAGAGACTAGTTTCATTTTATAGATGGGATAATTTATGCTATAAAGTTCATTAAAGATATTTACTACTTCAGATGCCACAGATTTATGAACTATCATCTCACCTTCACGTGTTTGCCCTTTAAAGTCAAGGTATTGCAGACGTAAGTAACGCAAATCTTTTAAAGGTACTGGACAACCCTTCTTCCAAGAGCCAGCCTTTTTCATCGTCTGTTGTATATTGTCTGAGAGCTTATAGACACCCGTTTGTGAGAAGAGTACTGATGTGATTCCAAAAGTAAGTAATAATATTTTAATCATACATTTATTATAGCATAGCGTATGATTTATTTTCTGTTTGTAACCACACAAAAATATTTACTCAAGTATAGTACTATAG
>CAZXGY010000193.1:0-3348 GCA_964640455.1 uncultured Sulfurovum sp. | reverse complement strand
TCTACTTGTGTTTGTGATGCTTGCGCATTGGATTGGGCTTTAAACAAATCTATCTTTGCTTTTTTCCCTAGCTCTACTTCATAGGCTATTTGTTTAGCCAAGCTTTGCAGTGCAGATGTATAACTACGTTGTGCCTGAAGTATTTTTTCTTGGGCAAGTATAAAGAGATATAAAGAGCGTACATTATAAACCAACTGTTCTTTTGTGAGTTTCATTTTTGCATCAGCCATCTGCTTTGCAATAGTACTTATCTCTATTTGTCTTGTTTGAGCAAAGCCAGTAAAAAGTGGGACAGCATACGTTAGCCCTGTATAAAATATATCTTTTGATGTGCTAATAGGTACACCAGAACCTATTGCTGTAGGTGTAAGGGGTGCCAGTGTTCGAGCTGTATTATAATGCGTATAATCACCAACAAGATTAAACTCTCCATACTGTTGGACTTTACTTTCTTTACGTTTGAGTTCAGAAAAGTCAGCTTGTGCTTGACTCTTTTTCATCACAGTACTATGTGTTATCGCATAGTGAGTTAATTCTGTTAATGTAGTGGCAAAGAGTGGTACCAATAAAAATAATAGATAAAAAATTGCTTTCATTCAATACTCCCATAATTCTATGAGAACATCATAACTAAGTAAAATGAACGGAAAGTGAATTTTCTATTGGATAATTTTAGATAACTCTAAACTTACCTTTGTCCCCCTATCTTTTTCAGAATAAATCTGGACTTCTATATCTGCTTCATCACAGTAAGCTTTAACAAGTGCAAGCCCTATTCCTTCACCCTCTTTTTTATTATCCCCTTGATAATAACGTTCATAGACACGTAACAATTGTGTCTCATCCATACCTATACCACTATCATGGATACTAAGTATATTTCCATCCATACCTATTTTTATAGTGGTTTTTTTATCAGAATACTTCATTGCATTCATAAGCAAATTATCTATCATTTTTTCAAAGCCAATTTTATCAGCATAAACTGTTTTATCTATAGTCTCTAAAGAAAAATGATTACGCTCAAAAGCTTGAAAAACTTCTATTCGCTCTTGTAGTACATTATAAAGTGAAAAAGTCTCTTTTTCTATAGGGTGTATCTCTTTTTTTATACTATACACCAGCTCTTTATAAAGTCTTTCAAGACGTAATGATGAAGCATCTATACGTCCTAGTCTTTGTAAAGATTTTTCATCTTCCATACGTTTTTTAAGTAAAGTTGTATTTGCTTTAATCGTCGAGAGGGGGATATTCAGTTCATGGAGTATTTCAGAGCTAAGATGTGAAAGGTTTTCATCAAGTTGTACTTTAGGTGCAAGTAAATGTGTGGCAATAATATACCCCCAACCTCCGGCTAATATTAAAACAAACAAAGAAGCTAAAATAAAATTGGACTCTGTAAACCCCTCATTTTTCAAATACCAATAGAGAAAACTCAACAACATTGCTACACTTGTAAAGTATCCTAATGCCGCAAGTTGTGTCTCTTTTTTCATTTTATACTTCTACCCACTTATAGCCTATACCTCGAACATTACTAATAGAATCAGGGAAATATTTTTTAAGCTGTGTAATATAAACTCTCAGTGAACCATCACTGGCATGTTGACCTGCTGCCCACAGTCTACTTTTTATGATTTCAGAGCTTACTACTTCACCTTTGGATTCTACAAGAATAGCCAATAATTCTATGGCCTTTTGTGTTACTTCCAATGCTGTATTATCTAAATAAAGAGTTTTCCCTACCATATCAAGCATATATGCTCCTATAGGCACTCTTTGTCTCCTTACTTGTCTACGTAAAAGTGCATAAATACGAAGTAAAAGCTCATCTAAGTCAATAGGTTTTTTCATATAATCATCCCCACCTATTTCAAACCCCTCTACTAAAGAAGCTTTGTCATCACGAGAAGTTAAAAATATTGTAGGTGTCATATCACCACTGGTGCGTAATTTTTCAAGTAAATTAAAGCCACTCTCATAAGGAAGATTTACATCAAAAAGATAAAGGTCATACGTATGTTGATAGGTTAAATCCAATGCACTATAAGGATCAAGCGCATAATCTACAATAAAATCTTCCTCTTCTAAAAAGTCTTGGAGGGTTTCATTAAAAAGTTTGTCATCTTCTAGGAGGAGTATTTTTACTGACATAACAGTTACATATAATTTTGCAAAGCAAAATTACATGTACATCCCACCATTCACTTTAAGCGTTTCACCTGTAATGTAAGAAGAGTGATCAGAGAGTAAAAATGCCACAGCATCAGCTACTTCAGATGGCTTCCCAAATCTTCCCATAGGGATTTTCGCAGTAAAGGCTTCTTTTACCTCATCTTTAAGTACCTCTGTCATCTCTGTTGCGATGAAACCTGGAGTGATTGTATTGTATCTTATCCCCGATGTCGCAGCTTCAATGGCAAATGATTTTGTCATAGTAATCGTTCCACCTTTTGATGCTGCATAGTTAGTCTGCCCTGCATTTCCAGTCTCACCTACGATAGAGGCAATGTTCACTACAGAACCAAAACGTTTTTTACGCATTACCTTTAGTGCTTCTCTACACCCAATAAATGTTGAAGTAAGGTTTGCATTTATCACATCCATAAATGCTTCTGTTTTCATACGCATTGCTAAACCATCTTTAGTAATACCTGCATTATTTACCATATATGAAAGCTCACCATCTGCTGCAATGATACTTTTAACACCAGCCACATACGCTGCTTCATCGCTCACATCAAAACCAATCACTTCAGCTTTACCACCAGCTGCTTCGATATCTGCTTTAACTGCATTCGCTTCTGCTTCACCTGAACGGAAGTTTACCCATACTTTGAGTCCCTGTGCTGCCAGTCCTTTTGCTATTTCTGCTCCTATACCTCTACTTGCACCAGTTACGAGTACATTTGTTCCTGTAAATTTCATATTGACCCTTTAAAATATTTGAGATATTGTAGCATTTAGGGCTTTAGAGCTAACACTCAAAAAGTTTATTTTTAATATCTTCAAAAAGTTTATAATCATCAGGAGCAATTTTATCTGAGTAAATCATATGATTTAACTGTTCCATAATATGTAATTTTGAAAGTTTATCTTCACAAAGTGCTTGATTGATAATAGTGACATGTTCATCTAAATCATAATCTGTATCAATAACACTATGTAAAAAGGCTTCTGCCTCCTCATGACTACAATCAAAGTTTTGTCCCATAAGCGCACAAAAAAGTGGGGCTTCTTTCTTAATATCTCTATTGTCTACTTTTATAATATGTGCCAGCAGGGTTCCCACTGACTCTTTAATCTTTTTTTCCATAATTTCTCCTATGAAAATAATTTATCTTCATA
>CAZXGY010000192.1:0-3351 GCA_964640455.1 uncultured Sulfurovum sp. | reverse complement strand
AACTCTGTACCCAACCATTTTGAGAAAATCCATACCCATCTAACTGCTCACCAAAGTACTCTACCATATCATTACGCTCTGGTTCTCCATGTACAAGCACTTCTAAACCACACTCTTCTTGAAAGGCTATACAATCATCAATATATGCTTTCATCTCAGCTTCATACAGCTCTTTTGAGATAGCAGACTTTTTGTAATCAGCTCTTGCCTTACGTACTTCTGGTGTTTGAGGGAAAGAACCTATGGTCGTTGTAGCTAAGTCTTTGTAACCTAAAATCTTTTTTTGAATTGTAATACGCTCTTCATAGTCACCATCACGTGCTAGTTTTGTAAAGTCAGCCACTCTGTTTTGTACTGCTTTATTATGAATACGTGTTGAGTTGGCTCTTAGGGTATTGGCTTTTTTATTTGCATCTAATGCGTCTTTGTTATCTTCATCCAATGATGCTTCACCATCAAAGAACACTTTAGAAACAAGTGCCACTTCAGAAAGCTTCTCAACTGCATATGAGAGCCAGTTTTTAATCTCTGCATCCATTTTCTCTTCATATTTGAGGGTAAATGGTGTATGAAGTAGTGAACATGAACTTGATATGATGATATTCTCTTTAGCTACTGTAGTTGCGATGTTTTCTAGTAGTTCTGTAGTCTTAGTAATATCATTTTTCCAAATATTCCTACCATCTACCACACCTGCGATGAGTTTTTTTCCACTCTCGTTAATGCGTGCTAAACTCTCTACATTTTTTTCACCATGCAAAAAGTCAAGTCCTAGTCCCCATACAGGTGTATGCACAAGTACTTTTGTGGCTTCGTTTGAGTGTTCAAAATAGGTCGTCACAATAATGTTAATATTACTTGACACTGCACACAAAGCATCGTAACAAGGTTTGATGAGACTCAGTACCTTTGGCTCTGCACCTTTTACAAAGATAGGTTCATCTATTTGTACAGTCACCGTACTATCAAGTATCGCTATCTCTTCCAAGAGTGCTTCATAGAGTGGAAGTATTTTCCCAAAGAGTTCATAGGTATCTCCTCTGTCTATTCTCTTAGAGAGTCCTAAGAATGTGATAGGCCCTATGAGGTTAATTTTGGTTTTGATGCCGAGTGCTTTCGCCTCTTTGTATTCATTAAGAATTTTAGTTGCATTGAGTGTATAGCTGTCTTCAAGAGAAAGCTCTGGTACGATGTAGTGGTAGTTTGTGTTAAACCACTTTGTCATCTCCATAGCAACTGCTGTTTTGTTTCCACGAGCCATTGAGAAGTAGAGTGCTTCATCTGTTAATCCTCTAAATCTTTTAGGTACAGCCCCTAACAAGATGGCAGTATCTAACATATTGTCATAGAGTGAAAAATCATTGGATGAGATGAAGTCTATACCTGCCTCTTTTTGATAGTTCCAATGTCTAGCTTTCAAGTCTAATGCGACAGTTTCAACTTCTGAAAATGCTGTTTTTCCTGACCAAAATGCTTCTAACGCTTTTTTTAATTCTCTTTGTTCCCCAATACGTGGGAATCCTACGATGTAATTCTTTGACATAATTTTTCCTTTTTTCATAAATAAAAGTAAAAACCAAGACTGTAGGGTGCGTTTGCCAACGCACCACATAATACAATTTGTATAAGATAAAATTTTCGCCGTAAGGGTAGATTTTATAAAAGGTGCGTTTGCACCCCAAGGGCATTTCTTTCAGGCACAACACACCCTACAGTGACATGGTTAAATGAATGTTGATAGTAATTTTAAAGTGAAAAAAGATTTTGTGGAGGGTGCACACCTGTACGTCTAAATGCAAAGTACGTACAGTAAAAAGGACATCTAGGAATGTAGTGGTTTAAAAGCAGAGCCAGTCTGGTTTTGAGTTTAAAGTAACAGTTACAGTGGCATGCTTTGATGACAACCAAAGGAGAATCAGTGATAGCGGTAAACAGTTGTATAAAAAGTGCTGGCATTTTTTCTCCTTTGGTATATATTTGTAATATTTGGTGAGATTATATCAGACATCACTTTTAATAATTCTGAAAACTTTTTCCAATTAAGAGTGCTTTTATCTTAGTTACACTATATTTGTCCTATCAAACCTCTCGGGGCGCTGTGTTACTCTTTATTGGGTTACATGGCTGAGATAGCTGAAAATAGCTTGTCCCGTCGAACTTGAACTGGTTAAGACCAGCGTAAGGAAGAGAATAGTGTTACTACATATAGACTTTTAAGAGTCTAGTCAATGGATAATTTGAATACTTTTAGTATTGAGCTTATCCATTGATACCCACTACATTCTCTCTTTTCGTATTTTATTATGAAAGAGAATCCAATGACAAAACCATTTAAAGACAAATTTACAACCTCAAACGATGAACTCACAAGAGAACCATTTCCAGCTTCTACTAAAGTATATTTAGAAGGTGAAATACACAAAGACATTCGTGTACCAGTAAGAGAGATTTTACTTGGAAACGAGACAAAGCTACGTGTTTATGATACTTCTGGCCCTTACACAGACCTTACAGTAGAGATCAACGTAGACGAAGGTATCCCTGCCGTTCGTAAAGAGTGGATAGTAGGACGTGGTGATGTCGAAGAGTATGAAGGTCGCATTATGGAGCCTAGCGATAACGGGCATACGACAGATGAACAGCTTGACTATGTAACTGCTGGAGCTAAAGGGCTTGTACGTACACCTTTAAGAGCGAAAAAGGGCAAAAATGTATCTCAGATGTGGTATGCACGTCAAGGTATTATTACCCCTGAGATGGAGTTTATTGCATTAAGAGAAAACCAAGATGCTGCAATGAAAGAAGAGTATCTTCAAGACGAGGAGCGTGAAGCTAGACTCAAAGGTGAGAACTTCGGTGCAAATCTTCCTGAGCAAATCACGCCTGAGTTTGTACGTAAAGAAGTAGCAGAGGGGAGAGCGGTTATCCCTTGTAACATCAACCACCCTGAAGTAGAGCCTATGATTATCGGGCGTAACTTTTTGGTAAAAGTAAATGCAAATATCGGTAACTCAGCAACGACTTCAAGTATCGCTGAAGAGGTAGAGAAAATGGTATGGTCTACACGTTGGGGTGGAGATACTGTAATGGATTTGAGTACAGGTAAAAATATCCACACAACACGTGACTGGATACTTCGTAACTCTCCAGTGCCTATAGGGACTGTACCTATCTACCAAGCGTTAGAAAAAGTAAATGGAATTGCCGAAGATTTAACATGGGAAGTATTTAGAGATACACTTATCGAACAAGCAGAGCAAGGGGTAGATTACTTCACGATTCATGCTGGGCTACTGCTTCACCATGTACCGATGACTGCTAAACGTGTCACGGGTATTGTAAGCCGTGGTG
>CAZXGY010000191.1:0-3364 GCA_964640455.1 uncultured Sulfurovum sp. | reverse complement strand
TAAGCGATGCAAAGACAGCTATAAAGTGTGAAGAAGAACTGACTAAAAAGTTTAAAACAGACTTACACTTACTCCATCAAGCAATGGTATTGTTTGGTAGATATAAGTGTAAAGCTCTCAAGCCTGAGTGTGCAGGGTGCTTTATGGAAGCACACTGTAAAACATCACAAACGTTTAAAGTTTAAGCTCTTTGTTTATTCACCATGTGAACGTCTATGGTAACGCTCAACAATATCTGGGTCATGATGAAGATTTATTTTTGCATCTTCTTTTCCCTCATAGGGAATTTGAGCCAATACATAACGTATAGACTCTAACCTAGCTCTTTTTTTATCGTTACTATCTACAATAATCCATGGTGCATACCCCGTGTGTGTACGTGAAAACATCTCTTCTTTGTAGTATGTTACCTTATCCCACATCTCTTGTGCTTTTTGATCTACGGGGCTTAGTTTCCAGTGTTTAAGTGGGTTAGACATACGCTCTTTAAATCTTTTTTGCTGATTTTCTTTCGTAATGGAGTACCAGAGTTTAATAAGTATAATCCCATCATCGATAATAGAATGTTCAATCTCAGGTACTTGCTTCATAAACTTTTCATACTGTTCTGGTGTACAAAAATCAAATACAGGTTCTACAATAGCACGGTTATACCAAGAACGGTCAAAGAATGTAATCTCACCTGGGTTAGGTAAGTGTTGGAAGTAACGCTGGAAGTAAAACTGTCCCGTCTCTACTTCTGTAGGTTTTTGAAGGGCTACGACTCTAAATTTTCTAGGGTTAAGGTACTGAGTAAAACGTTTGATAGAACCACCTTTACCGGCAGCATCACGCCCTTCAAAGATAATCATTACCCGTTTATTATTTTCATAGACCCAGTTTTGGAGTTTGATGAGTTCAACTTGAAGCTCTTTAAGCTCATGTTCATACTCTACATTTCGTGTAATTTTAGCAAGCTTTTTCTTACTCATAAGTTGAGAAAGTCCACTCTTCGTTTTAAGCAAATGAATATTTTCTTCTAACTCTTTAAGTATCTTTTTTGCTTTTTCATCTTCAATCTTTTTATTAAGATATTCTAAATCTTGGAATATTGTTTTCATATCAATCCTTATATGTATATTCCTTAATTTTACTCCTACTCATCTTTCAAAAGAGTTATAATTATCATAATTTAGACATTGGCTATTACTCTTAGTAACACTTGGTATATTCTTTCTACAGAATCTAGTTCTACTTCTTCTCGTGTCGAGTGAGGGTAACGTATGGTAGGACCGATAGAAGCGAACTTCATAGCAGGATATTTTTCAGCTATGACACCACATTCAAGTCCTGCATGTATTGCCATCATTTTTGTTTTACCAAATACCTCTTTCATCGCTTCACTAACCTGGTTAGTAAATGTTGAAATATCAGGTTTCCATGCAGGGTATTTATCCTCCACTTGTACAGAAAAGCCAAAAGATTCAAACATTTTGACTGTCTCAACAGTCAGTGCCTCTAAATCTTCAGCTCCCATAGCACGAGCAGAAGTCTCTATATGCATTCCACCTTTTTCATCTGCTGTAATAATGGCAAGGTTGATGCTCACATCAGGAATACCCAGTTCATCATTCATCGCATGTACACCATGTTTGAAAGTATCGATGAGTGCTATGACCTTTGCCCCCTCTGTCAAGACTTTTGGTTCTTCTCTAAGTTCACGCACAGTTACACCGTTCCCTGAGCCTGTCGAAGGGTCACCCTCTAAAACCTTTTCACTTCTTACTATGGCCACTGCATTGGCTGGTATAGAATTACGACGTTCCCCTGCAACCATAGAAGCTAATTGTGTCACATCATTCTCCACAAGATACTTTCCTAGTACTTTAATAGCAGAAGGGATGCCCTTATCTATGTCCACACCAGAGTGACCTCCAACAAGTCCTTTAACTGCTACTTCATAACACATACCTTTACCCTCAACAAACTCATCTTGCTTAAAGGCTGTAATGTCCGCTCCACCTGCACACCCTATGTAGACTTCTGCTTCATCTTCACTGTCTAGGTTGAGCATATACTTGGCTTTTAGCTTAAAGGCTACTTCATTTGCCCCTATGAGTCCTATCTCTTCATCTGAAGTGAGTAAGAACTCTAACTCCCTACCCTCATCCATACATTGCATCATCATGGCGATAGCTATACCATTATCAGCACCCAAAGATGAGTCTTTGGCTCTCATAATGCCCTCTTCGACATACGTTTCAATCACGGGTGCTTTACCCATGCAAACCATGTCGTAGTGAGCTTGTAGACAGAGTGTAGGGTTTCCCTTGTAGATATAGATATTTTTTATTTCATCTACTTCTACACTATAGTCTCTCTCTTTGGCAAAAGCCACTAGAAAATCCAATAATTTATCGGCTTCTTTGCTACAGTGTGGGATTTGAGTGAGGGTTTTAAAATGTTCTATTATCTCTGACATGGGGACTCTTTTTCTAAAATTATAGTACAATCACATAAAAAACAGGACTCATGCTTATGTGCTTTATCGTCACACTTATTATGCTCGTTTTTGCTATACAAAACCTTATTCATCAGCAATGGAGCATAGGCATTTTACAGCTTGTTATCGCATTGGGTTTTGCCTTTATGCTTTGGAGAAATATACAACAAGTACGTTGTAGTAGAAATGGTAGCTGTCATAGCTGTAGCCTACCTACATGGATAACTAAATTCTTTACAAAAAAAGAGTCATAGATGGAACACTTTTTTACCTGCCCCTACTGTTGGGAGCCTATCTCCATGGTACTAGACCCTGAAGAAGAGACTAGCGACTATATAGAAGACTGTGAAGTTTGCTGTAGACCCATAGAGCTATTTTTCAAGTTTTCTGGCGATAACTTAGTGAGTTTTGAAGCACGTCAAATGGAAGGAATTTAATAAAAAATTGTATAAACAACCACAAATACAACGATCATCCCTACTGTCCATAATAGTGCATTCTTTACATCTTGTGAGGGGTTGAGTGTCCCACAATGGGGACAAGACTTTATCCCTTTTTCTATCTCACCATGACAATAACTACACTGCATCATCAACCTTTTTAAAGCGTTCTGTCAGTTGACCATCTACGTCTATTTTTTCAACAAACATGGCATAAGGGCGTACCCACATACCCTCTTCACCATAAAGTGCTTTATACACAACCATCCACTCTTCTGTCTCTGAGTGTTGTGCAGTCATATAGACTTCATAAAGGTTGCCCTTATAGTGTTGGTAAAGTCCTGTTTCAAGTTCCATCTACATATCCTATTTTTAAACGCATTCTAGCATATTCAGTCTCATAATAAATATTTTTATGTACAATTATTGAGAACACACTACT
>CAZXGY010000190.1:0-3382 GCA_964640455.1 uncultured Sulfurovum sp. | reverse complement strand
GAAATGGAAAGTTTATACATTCTTCCTCAGGTAAAGCCTATGGTGTGACTATTTCAGAATTAGATAAAGGGTTTTATAAAGATAAGTTTCGCTGGGGTGTACGTAAGTTACCATAAAATATTTGTCTTAAGCCCAAATAGGATAAAATCGCAACAATAAATAGAAGAAATATAAGGTAAAAAATGTTTGATACTTTAACCGATAGTTTTAAAAATGCCATAGGCAAAATACGTTTTCATGATGATGACAAGGCACTCAAAAAAGCCACAACAGAACTTAAAAAGTCACTACTTAAAGCTGATGTACACCATAAGGTTGTAAAAGATCTTATAGCTACTGTTGAGATTGAGACTAAAAAATATGGTGTAGGTAAAGATAATTTTCTTAAAGCACTACAAGAAAAACTCACAGATATACTCACCCTTGAAGGTGCTCCTAAAGGGTTTACTTTTGCTTCTAAGCCTCCAACCGTTGTGTTGATGATAGGTTTGCAAGGTTCAGGTAAAACAACCACTACAGGTAAATTAGCTTACTTTCTAAAAGAACAAAAAAAGAAAAAAGTACTTGTTATCGCAGCCGATTTACAAAGACTAGCAGCTGTTGAACAACTAAAACAAATCACCACAGGTATTGAAGTAGAACTTGTAGCAGATGAAAATGCTACACCTACACAGATAGTAAAACGTGGGCTTGAAAAAGCAGAGAAAGAGCTTTATGATGTTGTACTCATAGATACTGCTGGACGTTTAGCTATAGATGATGAACTTATGGATGAACTTTTAGAAGTTAAAAAAGTAGCCAACCCCGATGAACTTTTCTATGTTGCAGATGCCATGACAGGGCAAGATGCAGTAAGAACAGCACAGACCTTTAAAGAGAAAATAGGTATTACTGGTGTGGTACTTTCAAAGTTTGATGGTGACGGTAAAGGTGGGGTAGCACTTGGGCTTACTCAACAAGTAGGTGTACCTCTTCGTTTCATTGGTAATGGTGAAAAGATGCCTGACCTTGAGCAGTTTATCTCAGATAGAATTGTAAGCCGTTTGATGGGTTCTGGAGATGTTGAAGGATTAGCTGAGAGAGCTGCAGCGAGTATTGATCCTAAAGAAGCTAAACGTATGACCCAAAAGATTAAAAAAGGTCAATTTAACTTTAACGATTTCCTTGGACAGATGGAACAGATGAAAAAGCTGGGGAGCATGAAATCTATTATGGGGATGATTCCTGGTATGGGTAACATGGCAAAACAGATAGGTGATATGGATTTAGAAAATTCTGATGAAATTAAACAAATTAAAGCACTTGTCTCTTCTATGACACCCAAAGAGAGAGAAAACCCAGAGTTACTCAACAATATGCGTAAACGCCGTTTAGCTGCTGGAGCAGGACTTGACCCTATGCATGTCAATCGTGTACTAAAGCAGTTTAAAAATGCTGCTAAGATGGCAAAAAAAATGTCTACTAAAGGTGGCATGAAACAGATGCAAGACATGATGGCTGGTATGCAAGGTGGTGGTGGAATGCCAAACCTTCCTCGCTAGAAATAGCTATGATAAGTATAAGTTAATAAAATCTTTATACTTATTATGGTAAAATCGCGTTTCGTTAAGCCTTGATGAGTGCTTTAGTCATTAAAAAGCAGTTGTCAGGACTTAATCTATAGATACTTTATACCTCAAAGTGGTCTATACTTAAAAGATAATCTTAAAGGACATAACATGACAATGATCAGAATGACAAGAATGGGTAGAAAAAAGAAACCATTTTATAGAATCGTAGTAACAGACAGCAGAAAAAGAAGAGATGGTGGTTGGATCGAAGTAATCGGTAACTATAACCCAGTTTCTGTAAACAAAGAACTTACACTTGATGAAGAAAGATTAAACTACTGGCTTTCAGTTGGTGCACAAATGAGCCCAACAGTTAAAAGACTAGCAGGTAAAAAATAGTCTAATGGTTGCAGACTTCCTTCTCTCATATACCAAGCTTTTGGTAAACAATCCTGAAGATATCTCAGTAGAGATAACAGAGGGTGATGAGAATTTCGATGAGATTGTCATCTTCGCGAATAGTGAAGATATCGGTAAACTTATCGGGAAAAATGGAAGGATGATTAACTCTATTAAAACGGTTATCTCTGGTTGTAAAGCTAAAGGCGGTAAAAATTATCGCGTAAATGTTAAGCCAGTAGAGTAAAACCAAATGTCAAATGACACATCTCTTATCGCTCAAATAGGGCGAACTATCGGCCTTTGGGGCGATCTCAAATTTCATATGCATACAGATTTCCCAGAACAATTTAAAATAGGTAATACCTATAAAAGTAATAGAGGCGATTTAACCATTGCCGATATTAATTTTACACGTGGAATTGTCAAGTTTAGTGGATACGAGAGTATTGATTCAGCAAAAAAATTAACCAATGTTAAAATTTTTGCTGATATTTCACAAACGCGAGAAAACTGTGACCTTAAAGAGGGACAACATTTTTGGTTTGACATCATTGGTTGTACTGTGAAACAAGGTGATGAAGTATTGGGTGAAGTAACAGACATACAACGTATGGCAGATACGGATTACCTTGTCATTAAAACAGATGATGTCTTAGTGAAATTAGATTTTTCTAAAAGTTTTTTACTTCCTTATATTGATCGTTATGTACTAACGGTAGGTTTGGAAGAAAAAGTAGTTTATACAAAAGATGCCAAAGACATACTTGAAGCGTCATAATGCGTTTTTCTTTTATTACCCTTTTCCCCAATCTTATCAAAGGATACTTTTCTGAAAGTATTTTAAAACGTGCCATAGAAGATGATAAAATTTCTATAGATTTTTATAATCCTCGTGATTTTACGACAGACAAGCACAACCGTGTAGATGCACCGATGATAGGTGGAGGAGCAGGTATGCTTATGACGCCTCAACCTCTTATGGATACCTTGGCTAAAGTGAAAGAGGACTCACCGCAAGCACATATTATTTTTCTTTCTCCCGTAGCAAAAACCTTTACTCAAAATGATGCAAAACGTTTAGCAAAAAAAGAACATATTGTTTTTGTCTCTGGACGTTATGAGGGGCTAGACGAGCGAGTGATTGAGCGTCATGCTGATGAACTTTTTTCTATAGGTGATTTCATCTTAACGGGTGGAGAGTTAGCGAGTATGGTGGTCTGTGATGCCATTAGCCGTAATGTTGATGCAGTGCTTGGTAACAGTGACTCTTTAAGTGTTGAGAGCTTTGAAGAAGCATTGTTGGAAGCACCTTCATTTACGAAACCTAAAAATTATGAAGAAAATGAAGTTGTTTCAGAGTTCTTAAAGGGTAATCATAGTAAAATCACGGACTTAAAAAGAGGGCTTGCTTTGTGCAAAACAAAGTATTT
>CAZXGY010000189.1:0-3408 GCA_964640455.1 uncultured Sulfurovum sp. | reverse complement strand
TTTGTCTGGTGCTTTGTCTTTAGCTACTTTTCCAAAGATGGGGTCATCTACAAGTGCGTATTTATCTTCTTTTATATCGAAGCCTAAAAAATCTTTTGCTTTTTGTATGAGGCTCATGGGGTTCCTTCTGTCTATAGTGTGACTATTATAGTTTAATTTTAGGCTTCTTTAGTATTTTAATTGATTATTTTATGGGCAATATTTATTTTGATTTAATAATACTATGGTAAAGTATGGTAAATATGAAAGGTGACTAACATGACTAAAAAAATGACCATTACTTTAGAAGATAACCTTATAGATGAGTTGGCTAGTTTATCTGCTGAGACGGGTAAGAAAAAGGCACAAGTAGTACGTGAAGCACTGCAAGATTACTTTGATGTAAATGCCGTAACCAAAACAGTACAAGACTACAAGATGGGGATGCTAGAGACTGTGTCTCATGATGATGTAAGGGCAAGCCTTGGGCTATAAGATAGAGTATGACCCTAAGGCAGTAAAACAACTACAAAAACTTAACAAGTACGAAGCATCTAAAATCTTAGACTGCATAGCAGCCTATGTCTCAGACCCCATAAAAACCAAGATTAAAAAACTAAAAACACCTTTTGATGGGGCTTATAGGTTGCGTATAGGAGACTATAGGGTGGTGTTTTATGAAGAAGAGGGTTTGATGCTTATTTCTAAGATTGCACATAGGAAGCAGATTTATTTGTAGGGTATATTGTTCCCTACTGTTAAGATAGAATTAAAAATATAATTTAAAAGTGGCTGAAATATGAATAAAAATGTAACTATAGGAATTGAATTTGAAAAAAAATGTAAAGACAAATTAATTTCTTTGAAGTTTGATAATGTTGAAATGACAAAACACACTGATTATGGTGCTGATCTAATAGCATACGTTAATGACATAAAATATATTTTTCAATGTAAACTTGTAAAACAAACACAAGGTATAAAATCTGTCCAAGAAATTTTAGGTGCAAAATCTTTTTATAAAGCACATAAAACTGTTGTCATTTCACAATCAGGTTTTACTAGACAAGCTCAAGAATTAGCACACGTAAATTTGTGTTTCCTTATATCAGGAGAGGATTTCTTTTCATTGGAGTCTAAAAAAGAGTTTACAAATGTAACTATAGACAGGCATATACATTACGATATAAATTATGACATGGTAAAAGAATTTGAAAACATAAGAGAAAAGTTAAACAAAATGCCAACATGGAAAGAACTTGATAAGACATTAAGATATAAAATTAAAAAAGAATATGGTAATTATACTAATTTTACTAAATTATTAGGTATATCTTTTTCTAGAAGTAAACCAACAGAAGAACAATTAAAAAATGAATATTTGAGGCTTAAAAATTTATTAGGAAAAGTACCTACAGGAGTAGACATAAAAAAGCTATCTTTACTACCATATAATTCTTTTAGTGAATATCCACTTACAAAACTTCAGATAGAGTGTGGGGATAGACCTAATTTACAAAAAAATGTTTTAAAAGATATTTTGAAAGAAGAATATTTAAAAGTTGTAAAAATTTTAGGAAAGCATCCTTCAAAGGATGAATTAGATAAATATGGAAAATACAAATATAGTCAGTATGCAAATAAATGGGGAAATTTAAAAGAGTTTTTAGCTTATGCAAAAATTCCAATCACAGAAACAAGTATTAATCGAAATTTTACAAAGGAAGAAGTATATATATTTTTCAATTTAATAGAACATATACTTAAAATGAAAGAAAACCTTTCAGATATTGAGCTTAACACTTCACATTTAAAAAATTTAAAATTTAAAGATATTGACTTATTAAATCATAATATACTTACTAAGATTAGTGGAAGTTTTGAAAATTTTATTAAATCTAAAAATAATGATAAAACGTACTATGACTTTAATATTGAGTTGACAAGTTTAATTAAAAAATATACAAGCTAAATTATAATTCATTAATCTAGTTGGGAATAATTCCCCGACCCTTGAGTCAGGGTCGTTGATTTAAAAAGTTTTATTTTATAAAAAATTAATGTCTCTGATTCCCAGCAAAGAAGTTCCCTGCTAGTCCTAAAGGCACCACTGTTCTATAGAACAAGTAACGTCCACTGAGTTCTGATGCAAATGCACCGAGTGTTGCTATGATGAGTGTTGTAATGGCTAAGCCTACTAATCCACTTGCTGTAAACAAAATAGCTAAGAGTGGTAAGCCTAAGGCGAACACGGCCAAAGAGTAAACTCTAAACTTCTTTACTGTACCAAAATGTTCTTGAAGCAGTATGCGGCTTCTGTTGTATTGGTAGTAGAGTGGGTCTTCTTTGTCTAGGTGTCTGTAGAACATCACTTCTTCTAGTATGACCAAGGCTTGTAACATACCTACGAGTAGGGTTATGGCTAAGAGTACCATGACACCTTGCGAGCCGTTGGCTATGAGTAACGTAGTCGCGATGAGTAAAAACCCGATGTACCCTGAACCGAAGAACTTTTTGGTCGTAGCTTTTCTGTTCCAGCTTGGGCGTGCCTTAATGCGGTATATCATAGACTGTGCATAAATACCGTAGATGCCTATAGCTAAGGTAAGAGCCTCTATCAAGAGTAGTGTAAATCCACCCACTTCAAAGAAGTAGAGTGTAGCTACCACGGAAGCTAATCCTGTAAATGCACCAAGGGCTATGGCTTCACGAGAAAGCCATGAAGTTTTGTAGTTTTTCATTGCCATCATTGCCAACCCTGGTCTGCCTAAGTGTAGGGCAGAGAGAGGTAAGCCAATGGCTGCTGGTAAAAAGGCTAGAATTGCCATGGCTAAGTTTGGTTTAGGTAAATTAAAGCCTAAACTAAACAGCAGTTGCCCTAAAAACAATGCTAAGAATGCACCTAAACTCACTTGCGTAAGCACTGTCATAAAGACTAGAGGTAACTCAGAGTGTGCAGGTTTGAGCAGATGTTCATCTGCTATGCGTAGTTCCTCTCCCTCTTTAAGTTCTGGAAGAGTGTAACGTGTAGTAGGTTTGGTGATGTCTATGTCTGGTAGGTGAGGGGCTACACCTTCCTTTGCCATATCTTCATCAAGCCATTGCTTAACATTAAATACTTCTATCTCTATGGCATTAGAGGGACATGCTTGTACACAAGCAGGGGTTTGACCCACTTCTAGTTTGTCCACACACATATGACACTTGGTGACGATGCCCCTGTCTGCATTGTAAACAGGTACTTCGTAAGGACAGTTCCATGTACAGTACTGACACCCTATACAGCTAGGGTCATCATGCCAGACGATACCGTTGTCAAGTTTGATGTACGACTCTGTAGGACAGCCTATGAGACACTCTGGTTCTATACAGTGGTTACAAGACATGGAGTTAAAAAGTTGTAAAGTATCTGGGAACTCCCCCATCTCC
>CAZXGY010000188.1:0-3433 GCA_964640455.1 uncultured Sulfurovum sp. | reverse complement strand
ACTAAGACAATATCTCTACCCTTTTTTTTAGAGTTCGAGTAATCTTTTGTGATTACAGGTGAAGAGAGTGCTATCACAGCAGAGACTATACCTATCCACTTTAACCATGCCAAGAGAGAGCTTTTTTTAGCTGTTTTAGCAATAAGTGTACCTACATGAGGAAAGAAAATGGCACGACTACGTTCTTTACACCATTTTGAACAGATGTAAAAAAGCAGTACCAGTGCTAAGAGCAATGGATATTCAAAACTAAACTGACTCATCTGCCACCTGCACATAAAGGTTGAATTTATTATGGGTATCACTATCTACCTCTGTAACCTCTTTTTTATATTTATACTGTTCTAACATGGGTTCAAGCTGTGAAAAGAGCTCTTTTCTTCGCTCATCTGTTGCCAATAATCTTGCATAGTGTGTTGCATCATAGGCTGACTTCTTAGTATCTACCCAGTCTATTTTCTTAATCGCTTCCAAATACCCTTTTTCAAGGTTTATCTTACGGTTGTCCCATAGTTTCTTGAGTAGAAAAAACAAAACACCCAAAGCCAATAATGAAACAAAACCAATAAGTCCCCAATAGATAATGTAAGAACTATCAGGTATCTCTAACAATGGCTTAATATCACGTAACTGTGCACTTATATTATGATCATTCATACGCTTATCTCATCTTCTTCATTAGTTTTAATGTAGGTTCTTCATGCGTATAGACTTTAGTAAATCGCACACCCTGTTTTTTAAACTGCTTATAGAGTTTTTCATCATTCTCATGCAGTGCTTTTTTATAGTGTTTAAGTGTGGCACTATTTACATCACCTTCAAAACTCTGTTTGGTTTCCATATCTATCAGTCTTAAGTAACCAAGTTCAGAGGGGTCTTCTTCAAATTTATCACGTACTATCACAGCAAAAACATCATGCTTCTTAGCCAATAACTTTAAATCTATATCTCCCACAAAATCAGAAACTATAAAAAGCAGTGCCTTCTTTTTAAGACGTCTCACCAAGGTCTCTACCAAAGCAGTATAATCTGCCTCTTTTCCTAATGGCTCAAAATCAACTATATCTTCTACTGCTTTATGGACAGAGAAAAGTTTTTTACTTGGTTTAGAGAGTCCATACATTTTATCTGCAAAGACCATGTGCGAAAACAAATCACTATTTTTTACTGCTGAAAAACCCAGTGTTGCCACGACTTCAGCCATAACATCTGACTTTTGTTTTACTGTACCAAAATAAGTAGAACCTGAGAGTATAGAGACAACAACAACATTAAGTTCTCGTTCTTCTTTATACACTTTTATAAAAGGTTTACCTAATTTTGCTGTCGTCTTCCAGTCAATTTTACGAACATCATCTCCATAAATATACTCACGAAGCTCTGCAAACTCAAACCCCTCACCTTGAAAAAGTGAAGCATTGTTTCCAAGCATATCACCATAGACTTGCTTCTTGGTTTTAAGAACGATTTTTTTTACGGCTTTGTTCATCTATAAAATCCTAAGGAATCGGTACAGCTGCTAATATTTTCTCTATAATCTCATCTGTCGTTATCTCTTCAGCCTGAGCCTCGTAAGATAAAATAATACGGTGACGTAAAATCTCTTTAGCGATATAGGCTATCTCGATAGGTGAGACAAAATCTTGCCCTTTTAAGTAAGCAATAGCACGAGCAGCCTTATACATATCAATACTCGCTCTTGGACTTGCCCCAAACTCTATATATGCTTCAAGCTCATCTAAACCATAAGCTTTAGGATCACGTGTGGCAGATACTAACTCGATAATATAAGCTTCTATCTCTTCATCCATGTGTACAGTCAATGCCTCTTCACGAATTGTGTTTAAGTCATCCAATGTTGCAACTTGTTGTATCTCTTCGAAAGTATTGTTAGCCACTCGACGAGCAATCTCAAGCTCTTCTTCTTTCGTGTTGTAGCCAACTACAATTTTCATCATAAACCTATCTAACTGTGCTTCAGGTAACTCATAAGCACCCTCTTGCTCTACTGGGTTTTGTGTTGCCATAACAAGGAAAGGTAGGTCTATTTTAAAGGTTTCATCACCAATAGTTACTTGTCTCTCCTGCATCACTTCAAGCAGTGCAGACTGTACTTTTGCAGGTGCTCTGTTTATCTCATCTGCTAAAAGTAGGTTAGTAAAAATAGGACCTTGTTTAATTTTAAAGGTATTGTTAGAAGGATCATAGATTTCTGTACCTATAATATCTGAAGGAAGCAAGTCAGGCGTAAACTGTACACGCTTAAAGTCAAGCCCAAGTGTCTTTGCTAAAGCATTGACAGCTGTAGTCTTGGCAAGACCAGGCACACCCTCAAGTAGTATGTGACCACGACAAAGAAGCCCTGCAAGCAAACCTTCTACCATTTTATCTTGTCCTACAAGGACTTTTGCAATTTCTGTTTTAATATTTTGAACAATTTGACTCAAGTTTTTCTCCTGAATGTTTTAATAAGAAGAGTTTACTTGATTGAGGTTAATGGGAGTTTAATATCAAATTATTATTTCCCATCCAAACCAGTAGCCAAAAGGCTACTGACTTCTAGTTTAACATATGGTATATAGCTGGTAACCAACTATAGTCATCACCTGTTTTAAACACTACTGTCTTATAAAGATCGCCTCCATCACCTAAGACCGTAATTACTTTCACTGTATATTGTGTCTTGCCCTCGAGATTAGTTAACTTGTAGCTAGTTGTATTGGCATGTACATACGTTACTAATTGACCATTGCTATAGATTTCAAATCCATCACTATTTCCAAAGTAGTTCCACTTTAATACTGCGGAATTGGCTGTTACATTTGATGCCTTCAGTGTTAATGTAGGTCTACATCCACACATCATACATACTTGGCATGAGCATGTTGCAGCTATTGAAGCAGCGTAGTAGTCATCTGTACCTGCCCCACTATTTGGTGTTGAATCCCTATCAGAAATACCCAATATATTAATAGCTGATTTTATTTCAGCACTATTCACAATATTTTTACTATGGATAGCAGAATCAATCGTCAAGATTATATTTACACTTACACTTTTACCTGCTGCTACTCTTGCTATAGGTGTTTTAAGTATTGCCACAGATCCACCTGCTGCTCTTGTCACAAATCCACTTTTTTTCCATCTATTGTCACCTAAACTAAGTCCTGCAGGAATAAAGTTACGTATTTGGACGCTAGTTGCATCTAGTGTTCCTTGGTTTTTAATTTCTATAGCATAAACAACTGCATGTCCTGGTACATACGGACCAGGTGTAAATGATGTATTAACACGCATTGTTAGTGCAAGGTCAAATACTGGGTTTGAGTTTGCACTTAGCGGGTCTGTACCTGTTGCTGTTTCATCAGCATCAGAAGCTCCATCGTTATCTGAGTCTAAATCTCTATAGTCTGGAGTACCGTCACCATCTGTA
>CAZXGY010000187.1:0-3458 GCA_964640455.1 uncultured Sulfurovum sp. | reverse complement strand
TCGGAAGATAATTTTATAGAAAATGTGATGCTAAAAGATGGTAAATATTCTATTGATAATATTTCTATTACAAAAGCGGGTAGATATACACTTCAACTCAAAGTTAAAATGGGTGATGCTGTAGGGTATTCAGAAATACCTGCTTATTTAAAACCTTAACTATTTGTAAGAGGTGTTTATAGCCTCGATATGAAAGTGATTATGTTATAATCGCTTTCATGAATAGACTCCATATTTACCCAACTTCAAGAGCACTGCGTACTGTAAGTGCTAAGCACAAAGAATCAGATGGATTTCTCCCTACACTTATACGTATGGATGAGTTTGAGCAACGTGCAATACTTCTTGAAAATAAAATCCAAATAGACCCCTTACAACGTATACTCTTTTTGCGTAAAGCTGCAAGTTTTACTAAAGAAACTCCCGATGGTCGTTTTGATGCATTTGAAGATTTTAAAATTGATCTCTCTTTAGTACGATTTTTTACTAAAAGTGATGCACTGTTTAAATTTTTTGAAGAGTTAGCTGGAGAAAATGTAAGTTTTGCTACATTGGCAGAAGCAGATGCCTATGCAGAGTTTGGAGCACATCTTCAAATACTAGAACAGTTACTATTAAACTACCAGCAGTTACTAGAAAATGCTGGATTTATAGATAAAGCTTTTATCCCTAATAACTATAGATTAAACAGTGGATTTTTAAATACCTATGAAAATGTAGAGATACATTTAGAAGGGTACTTAAGTCATTTTGAATTAGCACTTTTAGAAGATATTTCAAAACAAGTTTCACTTACACTACACTACACAACAAGCAAGTTTAATATGAAGATGCAGGAGCGTTTTGAGACACTAGGTATCAAACTACCTAACAACAAACATACGACTTTTTCTTTAACGAATAAAGAGATACTAAATGTAGAAGCCAATGATACTAAGGTTGAAGCTAAAGTCTTCGCAGTAGAAGAACGAGAAGAACAAATAGCTGTTGTATTTAATGAGATAGAACAGATGGTACAAAGTGGCATAGCTCCAGAAGAGATAGTACTCATCTTACCTGATGAAAGTTTTAAAGAACACTTTACACTCTTTGACACCCACAATAACCTAAACTTTGCAATGGGGTATGACTACTCTAATGGACGTATCTATAAGTCATTAGAAGCACTCTATAGGTATTGGCAGGGTAGAGAGCCTGAGTCTAAGAAGTTGTTAGAGCGTTATGGGTTTAACTTAGAAACAATAGATGCTTTGAATAGTACTAAGAAAATAAAGGTAGCAGATTTCTTCAATCTCATAGATGGATTGGGTTTACATGATAGTCCTTTGATAGATGGCAAAAAGAAAGAGAAGTTTAATGAGAGGGTGCAAGAGAAGTATGTACACTTTAGTAAAGTACTTGAAGACCAAGCATTGCCAACAACGGAGTGGCTCTTCTTGTGGCTAAAGTCACTAAGTAAAGTAACAACCGATGATGTACGAGGTGGTAAGGTCACAGTCATGGGAGTACTAGAGACTAGAGGGGTAAGCTTTGAAGCAGTACTCATAGTAGACTTCAACGAAGGGGTAGTACCTGCCACGTCAAGTAAAGACCAGTTTCTCAACTCACAAGTAAGAGCCTTTGCCAACTTACCTACAAAGAATGATAGAGAAGCTTTGCAAAAGCAGTACTATAAACGTCTACTAGAACAAGCCCATAAGTCGGTCATACTGTATAGCACTTCAGACAATAAACTTCCATCAAAATTTCTTTATGAGTTAGGTCTAAAAAAAGTAGAGCAGACACAGGCACAGTTTGATTTACTCTATGCACAGCCTTCACAACTTAAAATACTAAAAGACCCCATAGTAGAAGTATTTGATGCAAGTAACATTACATGGTCTGCCTCACGCTTAAAGACCTTTTTAGACTGTAAACGTAAGTATTATTATCGTTACATACAGAAGTTACAAGCCAAGAATGATGATGAACTCAATGAAGGTGCTTTTTTACACTCTCTTTTAGACCACTTGTACGCAGAACAAGATAGCTTTAGTACTAAAGAAGAGATGCAAAAAAACATAGATATCTTACTAGACAAACTTCTACCCTATGAGGACGCTAAGACGAACTACCAAAAGCTCTTGTGGAAAGAAAAACTAAAAGGCTTTGTAGAGAGTCAAGTAGCCCACTTTAAAGCAGACTGGAAAGTAGTAGAGAGAGAAAAAGAGTTTCAAGCTGACATAGGTGGATTAAAGTTTAAAGGGCGTATTGATAGGATAGACCAAAACAGTACACATACCTTGGTACTAGACTATAAAAGTGGTAGTACTAAAGAGGCACAAAAGTCTAAAAATATAGAAACACTCAATGACTTACAGATGAGTATCTACCAACAAATGTTAAGTACTAAGTACCAAAACATAAACTTAGCCTTTGTCAAACTCTTTGAAAATGGAGAGATAGAGGAGATAACAGCTTTGGAAGAAAAAAATGAACGACTCTCAGAAGTCATAGTAGAACTCAAACAGACTAAAAGCTTTGTCGCACGGAAGTGTGAAGACTTGCAGAAGTGTAAGTGGTGTGAGTTTACACTTCTATGTAGCAGAGGTGACTATCTATAGTCGCTCTCTTTTATAAACCCTTTTGCCCAAGTTTTTATCTGATTACGTTGTTTTTGTGTTAGTTTTGCCTCTTCGTGCATGGTGAGGTACATTGGCATAGGCATTGAAAAGTTGATGGTTTTTGCGATGCCTTTGTAGATTTTTTGTTTTTTCTTATCAGTATAGTTTTCCCACTCTTGAAAGTTGAGTGCTTTTCTACCATTTTTAATGTGACTTTTTACTTCTAAAGATATAGGAGAGATATGTCCATACCATGGCATATTTGTCTCGTAAGAGTGACAGTCGTAACAAGACGTTTTAAACATGGCATCTATTTCTTCTGGTACTTGAAGTGCTACTTTAGGGTCTATGGTTTTAGGTGGTTCAGGTATATCTATCTGTATTGCTTGTAAAAGTATAAAAGCCCCAACAAGCCAGATGAAGAGTTGTTTAAACATTAAGTGTTTTCCTTAGTATAAGTTGTTGGCATTATAGTGGTATTAGGTAAATATGTTATGAAAACCTTTTGTAAATTAGAGTATGATATGAAAAATAAAAGTAAAGAGTCATTATGAGTTTTAAACCCTTTTTAGCTTATTCCGCAAGTGCTGGTTCGGGTAAGACCTTTGCCCTTTCAGTACGCTACATCTCTTTACTCTTCATGGGAGAGTCACCATCTAGCATACTCGCTGCGACATTTACCAACAAAGCAGCAGCAGAGATGCGTCAGAGGGTTGTGGACTCTTTGCGTAATCTGGGGGATAATGAAGCCTTTTTAGGTGCTGTGTTGGTAGAGACAGGATTGAGTAAAGATGAGCTGTTTAAGAAGCAGCCAGAGGTGTTGGCTAAGTTTCTTTCCCACACTTCTTACATCGT
>CAZXGY010000186.1:0-3465 GCA_964640455.1 uncultured Sulfurovum sp. | reverse complement strand
ATTACGTGCTTGATCAAACATCTCTTTAATAGTATCAAAAAGAGGAACCTCTGCATACGTATAGTGTCCACCCACCATCAAAATAATCATATGTATGAGTATCAGTGTATAAAGTAGGGGTGTAAGTGGAAACTTTTTGTAAGTCAGTACTATCAAGATAAACCCAATAAACGCAGGAACCACCTCCATAAACCAAGTAAGTGTTTCTTTTGGCTGATAAGCAGACCAGAGCATGACTACGATAAAGATCAATATCCAAGCTATTTTCATTATTTAACACCTGTCATCAAAAAGACTGTAAAGGTACACTGTGGTTTATTGATAGTACTTGCCAAATCAAACTTCACATCTTTAAAACCTGCTTCTTCTGCGATAACTTGCAAGGCTTCTCTATCAAAGCCATGGTGAAACACCCCTGCATTATCGGAGTGAAAAGTCCCATCTTCAGAGTCTAAGTCCGCAATAGCGATGAACCCTCCATCATTTAACATAGCATAGAGCTTAGAAAAGAGGGCGAGGGTGTCATCTAAATGGTGTATGGTCATAGAAGAGATGACCCCATCAAATTTTCTATCGATACTCTCTACACTCAAGTCTTTCTCTATCACTTCTGTTTCACAGACAAACGCGTCACATTTACTCTTGAACTCTAAAAGCATAGAAGGGGAGTTATCGACAGCAACTATTTTTTTAACATAAGGTGCTACAAAATAACTTAAAAGTCCAGTACCCGCTCCTAAGTCCATAATTTCCATAGACTTGTCTAATTTTATATTTTTTACTATTAGTTCAGCTATGCCTTTTGCATTTTGTACACGTTTTGAGTTCATATCCCACGATTTTGACTTATGTGCAAACAAATCTTCATTCATATCACTATCTCCATATTATTTAATTTTAACTTTTATCTATTTTAATACTATTTCATATCAATTAATGGTATATATTAATATTATTTAGCATTACCCTAAAATAGCGTCTCTTGTTTATCTAGTTTTATATTATCCCAAAAATAATCTACATGCTTTTCAAATAATGACACCACAGAAGAGGTCGACTTTTTATCTAATTTTAGCAATGTAACCTGCATCTGGTAGAAAAATAGGGGTGAAAAGAACTCATTTGCGAGCAATAAGGGGTCTGAAGACGCTATCTGCTCACTCTGCATCATGCCAAAGAAGATTCCAGAGAGCTTTTTCACGTTTTCCTGGTAGAAATGCTCATTATATATCTCCCGTATACGCTCATTGCGGAAGATCTCCTGCATAAGTAGCTTATAGAGTGCCTCATTCTGCCCGTCAAAGCCTATAAGCTTAAAAGTAGTGGCAATGCTAGCCAACAGGGCTTTCCCTTGTTTTTGAAGCTCCTGTGTATCCTTATCATCAAATAGAGTGACTATCGCTGAAGAGGTTAGGTTACTTATAAGGGTCTCTAGTATCTCATCTTTGTTCTTAAAGTGGTTATAGAGGGCACTTTGCTTCACTCCCATAGCACCTGCTATGTCTCTTACTGTCGTAGCCTTATATCCCTTAGCTGAGAATAGTTTTAACGATACCTTGAGTATTTTCTCTTTAGTTTTATTTCCTTTTGTAGGTAGGGACGTGACGCTCTGCTCGTTCATAGTGACTCCTTTGATGTTATTATAGTGAACAAACGTTCATAAGTCAAGAGTAGGGTTTCTATATTTATGAACATGTGTTCTTTTAGTTCTCTTTGATAAAGTTATTAAAAGAACACTTGTTCATATAATAAGAGTAACTACATTAAACAAAAGAACAAATGTTCACTAAATACCTCATGAAGCCCTACTATACGTCACTGTAAGAGGTTGGTATATTTTTACTACTGCATCCCGTATAGAATTTCTAATAAATAGATTCTTATGCTAATGAATATTAAAATACATACATAAAAATCAACCCTAGACCAGATATGGAATCATTATTGAGCATATTAAATTATTGATTGATACAAAAAATTCGGGAGAAAATACCAGGTATATAGTTTTGGTTTTTGAATTCATATATTTAAAGCTCTAAATATCTATTTCAATTAAAAATACATTGGATATAAAATTAGTAGTAGTAAATTTATTTTACAAAAACAACAAGTTACTAAAAATGTAATAATTTAATAGCCACTAAATTATTATGATTTTAATAAGTGAATTGGTATCAGATACTCAAAAGTAATAAAGTACATATAATTTTACTTTTGAAAAATCATTTTCCATACATGCAAATACACCCAGAAGAAGAGACTTGCTTTTTTGATAGAATTTATATTATGTTAACCAAACTATATTGTTAATACAATTAAACCTATTATCTGTGTATCTCTACACAAATAACTGTTTAGTCACTTTTGCCAAATAGCTTAGTTGTTTTAAGGTGTTTTCATCTAAGGCACTTTTTTTGATTTTACTTACCATACCTACAAGATCATCATATTTTTTAAAATCTATACTTTGTCTATGTAACGCTGCCGTACTTAAATACTCTAACACTTCTGCACGACTTACTATGTTCTTTGCATCAAGTGTTTGTAGTAACATGGCAAGAAACATTTCATCTTCCTCATCTACCATAGCAGATGCAAGTTCATCAGCTGTCTCTTCTTCTAAGCCTCTGTTATAAAGAACCGTAGAGATACTAGAAGATATAGAATGGTTTATAGTTTGTGTAGATGCAACGGTATTGATGACAGCTTCTGCCATAACAGGATTGAGAGCCAACCCAGAGATAATAAGTGTGAGTGTTAATAGATTCTGTTTGTTCATTTTAAAATCCTTTAAACTATTGTAGTAAATAAAGGTTAATGGTTCGCTTACAAACTTTAGTCAAAGTGACTAAAGTTTATTTAATTATCTGATATATGTGTTATTTACTAGTAGCACACTTACCTGAAGCACATTTCATACCTTGCATTTTTCCTGCTTTTTTCATGGCATGTTGTGCTTTTCTTTTTTCCATAATGTAAGTCATCTGCTCTGGCGTTAGTACTACCTTAGTGTCTTCTATACATTTCAAGTGTGTCATAGTCGCCTCTGCTTCAAGTGAAGCCAGTTTCTCTACTTTACTTTTAAGCTCTGTAGTTTTTGTACCAGCCTTACTTGCCTGCACTATCTCTTTAGAGAGTGTCATTATCTGAGGCTTTAGTGTCATCACACTACCCATAGTCTCTTTACGTACAACTAGTAGTTTCTCTTTTTGCTCTGGCGTAAGGGCTAACTTCTCATCATCCCAATTTTTCATAAGTATTTTAGTTAAATGTGGAAGTCCATGCTTTATGATAAAAGGAGAGTTTTTCTTCTTCTGCATCTTACCACCCTGCTTTGCTTGCTTCATCATCGCTGCTCCACATTTACCTGCTTGGCATTTCATACCTTCAGCTTGAGCAGTAACGAGTAGTAATGAAAGAGCGGTGAGTGATGTTATAGTTAATTTTTTTATCATAATGTTCCTT
>CAZXGY010000185.1:0-3504 GCA_964640455.1 uncultured Sulfurovum sp. | reverse complement strand
ACTATATAACAATAGAAAAGTAGCAAATAGACTTACATTTGAGATACTTGAAAAACATGAAATACAAGATTTTTCACATGTTTCTCTTATCTTTCAAAAATTGAGAACTTATGGTTCAAAAATTGCTATCGATGACTTTGGAAGTGGACATTCCAATTATTTATATTTGATAAAACTTGATATAGATATCTTAAAAATTGATGGTAGTCTTATCCATGCATTAAAAGATGATCCAGAACGTGCGAGAATGGTCTTGAAATCTATCTGTTCTTTAGCAGAGGAACAAGGGTATGAAGTTATTGCTGAGTTTATTTCAGACAGTGAACTATATGAAGAAGTAAAAGCGTTAGGCATCCGTTATGTGCAAGGATATTATCTTGGAAAACCTAAGCCAATAGAAGCGTATTGTGCTAAGGATTGTAGTTGAAACTATAACCCTTAGTTGATATTGGTAAATACTGTTTGTACGTCTTCGTCATCTTCAAGTTTATCGATGAGTGTCTCTAACTCTTCCATATTTTCATCACTCAACTCAATAGGTGTGTTGGCAATAAATTCTAATTTGGCACTTTTTACTTCAATATTCATATCTTCTAATGCTTTAGTGAGTTCACCAAATGAAGTAAACTCACCAAAGACTCTAACAATATTAATATCATCACCATCTTCTTGAGGTTCTACATCTTCTTCTATCTCTTCTAGACCAAAGTCGATAAGCTCTAGCTCAAGCTCTTCTAAGTCCATCTCTTCCGTTTTGTTAAACACAAAGACACATTTACGAGTGAACATAAAGTTGAGTGAACCAGAAGTAAGCATCTCTGCACCGTTACGTACTAAGATTGCTTTGACATTTGCTACGGTTCTTGTATTGTTATCTGTGGCACATTCAATAATCATTTGTACACCATGTGCCGCTTTAACATCATAAGTAAGCTCTTTAATATCTGCTAAATCTTTGGCTGCTGCACGTTTTACTGCTGCATCGATGTTATCTTTAGGCATATTCTGTGCTTTAGCATTAAGAATAGCAGTACGAAGTTTAGGATTCATATCTGGATCCATACCACCCTCTTTGGCTGCCATAGTGATGATTTTACCTAGTTTAGGGAAGACACGTGACATTGTCCCCCATCTTTTCATTTTTGCTGCTTTACGGTATTCAAATGCTCTACCCATCTTGTATCCTTACAAATTAATTGTGCGATTATACTCCTATTTGGCTTAATGATATTTACACTATAAGGTAGACTTATTTTATTTTGATATACTACTTTAGGGATATAAAAGAATTATGAACAATTGCATAAGGGGAAATGATGAATTTTATACATTCTGAAACAAGAAGACTACTTTTATTTATACTTATTACATTAGCACAAATATTTTTAGCAATTTTTTTACTTTTTTATGGAAGTGAATCATTAAAACCATTTGCTACTTTTATTTTAATCATACAACTATTTGCCATACGAAAAATATATTTTTATCTTTTTCATATGTTTAGGTATCGTAGAACTTAAATTTAATTTTTAAACATATAAGTCACCTCAAAGTTTCTCTAGCTATGATGGTTTTATGAAATTAAATGAATTAAAACTTACTAATCCTTATTTGTCTTTACCTGCAGAGTGTCACGATAGAGTTACACCTACACCACTTGTCAAACCACACCTCATACATACCAATGAAGCAGTAGCAAAACTGCTAGACATCGATGCTGATGAACTACAATCTGATAACTTTTTAAAATTCATAAATGGGGACTACCAAGCAGAAGGTTCTGACACTTTTGCCATGTGTTATGCTGGGCATCAGTTTGGACATTTTGTACCACGTTTGGGTGATGGCAGAGCTATCAACATAGGTACGGTCAATGGCTTACATATGCAACTTAAAGGTGCAGGGGAAACAAAGTACTCACGTTCAGGTGATGGGCGTGCAGTGTTACGCTCTAGCATACGTGAGTACCTTATGTCTGAGGCTATGTATGGACTTGGTGTAGAAACTACCAGAGCCTTAGCCCTCATTGGTTCACAGCATAAAGTTTACCGTGAAAAATGGGAAACTGGTGCTATAGTCTTACGGGTGAGTCCTAGCTGGGTGCGTTTTGGTACCTTTGAGTACTTTGCACATAAACAAAAACATGCAGAGTTAGAAGCACTAGCTGACTATGCTATAGCAGAGAGTTATCCACACCTTATGGGTGAGGCAAATAAATACTTACTCTTCTTTACCGAGGTAGTAGGTAAGACAGCCAGACTCATGGCTCAGTGGCAAGCAGTAGGCTTTAACCATGGAGTAATGAACACAGACAACATGTCTATACATGGACTTACCATAGACTATGGTCCTTACGCGTTTTTAGATGAGTATGATTTTCAGTACATTTGTAACCATACAGACCAAGGTGGACGCTATAGTTTTGGTAATCAACCAAACATTGGACACTGGAACTTACAAGCCCTTATGGTTGCACTCTCTTCACTGGTGAATTCTGAGAAGTTAGAGAGAGTACTAGAATATTATCCACGACTTTACACGGAGCGTTACTTGTACCTCATGGGTAAAAAGTTAGGCTTAGAAAATGTTACACAAGAGAAGGACTTAGGTCTCTTCAAACACCTGCTAGGTATGCTCCAAGGTTTAAATATAGACTATACACTTTTCTTTAGAACACTCAGCCACTACGATGGAGACCGTACAGACTTACTTAAACTAGGACTCTATCATACACCGATGAATGATTGGTTAGATGCGTATGATGAGAGGTTAGAAGAAGATAGCCTTGCTATAGAGGAAAGACACGTTTCTATGTTAAAAACCAACCCTAAGTATGTACTCAAGAACTATATGCTTCAAGAGGCTATAGACAAAGCCGAAGAGGGTGACTTTAGCTTGGTTGATGATTTGTTTGTCATCGCACAAAACCCATATGCTGAACATAAAGCGTTTGAGAGATGGGCTGGGGTGACGCCTGATGTGTTTAAAAATAAGAAGTTGAGTTGTAGTTCGTAGTAGCTATAATGTCAAAAATAATTCAAGGATAGAGATTATGACCCTAGAACAACTACAAACAACTATAAGAGAAGAAGTAGGGATACTTTTGTACTTTTCTGGAGAGAACTGTAATGTATGCCATGCACTACGTCCTAAGTTTAAAGAGGTCTTTGATAAAGAGTTTCCACAACTTAAACAAATCTACCTAGATGCACATGAGAACCCTCAAATCTCTGCACATTACTCAGTGTTCTCTGTACCTACGATGATAGTCTTTATGGATGGTAGAGAGTTTGCTCGTGAGGGTAGGTCTGTGAGTTTACATCAGCTTACTGAACAGCTAAAACGTCCGTATGGGATGATGACGGAGTAATGAGGGCTTCGACAGGCTCAGCCACTGAGTTATAATATATGGTCACTGAGCTTGTCGAAGTGTTACTGTTGCGTAATAATAGAAATATTCTCAAACCCTTTAGACTTCAAAATATCTATTACCGATACAAAATA
>CAZXGY010000184.1:0-3509 GCA_964640455.1 uncultured Sulfurovum sp. | reverse complement strand
CTGAGTCTTATGTACACCGTATTGGTCGTACAGGTCGTGGTGGTAAGTCTGGTGAGGCTATCACTCTTGTAAGCCCTAACGAACTACGTACTATTAAACGTATCGAAAAAGATGTAGGTGCTACACTAACTACACAAGTGATCCCTACACGTATGGAAGTACAAAACAACCGTTCAGATGAGTTGATTGCTAAAATTGCAGAGACTAAAGTAACAGATAAAGCCATTGATCTTGTCAAAACACTTCAGCATGATCTTGACATCGTGACTATTGCTCACCTTTTAGCCTCTATGATTCAAAGTGAAAACTCTGTAAAAGGTAAAGATACTATTGGTCTTGGTCTTGAAGAGGTTGCACTTCTTATAGAACGTGCTATGAAAGGCGGCGGAGGCGGTGGCGGAGGTCGTAACCGTAGACGTGGTGGCGGTGGAGGCGGTGGCGGATACCGTGGAAATCGTTCAGGTGGAGGCGGTGGTAATGGCCGTAATGGTAGAAACGGACGTTCTGGCGGTGGAGATCGTAATGGACGCTCTGGTGGCGGACGTGACAGCCGTAATGGTGGACAAGGTAGCAGAAGCTAGACTTCTTCTTGATACAAGAACACACTTTCTTGTATCAAATTAATTTTATTTATAATTTTTTTTGTTATTCTTTTATTAAAAAGGAATAACATCTATGCATATGCAATTCTCTGAAGATTCTCAACATAGTTACTTTTTCTCTCAACCACATCAACCCTTTTTTGTATTAGCCTTTATTAACGCTATCGTAACCATGTTACTTTTTTTACTTAGTTATAAAAGCATTATAACTATAGCTATCTCCCCTACAAATTTACATGCTTATGGCTTTACCTACCTACTCTTTACCCCTGCATTCTTTGGCTTTTTATTTACCACATTTCCACGTTTTTCCTCTACACCATCCATAGAAAAAACAACCTATATGAGAGTCTTTGGTTTTTACTACATTGGTTCTACACTTTTTCTTCTAGGAAGTATTATAAGTCCACTTATCTCGGCACTAGGCATGTTAGTACTGTTCGTAGGGCATATTTTAGGCTACTTGATACTAAATAATATCTATAAGCAAACTACCATGGAAGACACCCATGATATCTATTGGATAAAACTTGCTATGGGCTTTGGGGTTATTGCACATCTGCTCTTTATTATTGGGCAACTTTTACTCCCTACTCTCATAGGTTTTTCTACAGAGATATCTACTTACCTTTACCTCTTTCTACTTGCTTTTGCAGTAGGACAACGTATGATACCTTTCTTCTCTCACTCAATGGCAGAGAAACACCCAAATCTACTTAGACAGATATTTATCCTGCTTATCGCACATATATTTCTAGAAGGCATCTATACAAATAGTTCATTTTTTATAGATTTTTTCATCGCATTCATTATAGGGAAAGAGTTATTGCACTGGAAACTACCATTCCCCAACCCAAACCCTTTACTCTGGATACTTCACCTTGCCCTCTTTTGGGTACCTATTGGCTTTATACTCTCTGGTTTAGCAAACCTTATTAGCTTGTTTAGTGGGGTTTATTTCTTAGCTTTAGATATCCATGTTATTTTACTTGGTTTTGTATTTACCGTACTTATAGGCTTTGGTACACGTGTGACACTCGGACATTCTGGTAACCAAATGTTTGCAGACAAGTGGACAACCCTACTCTTCTACTGGACACAGGTCATTGTTGTGCTACGTATACTTACCTCATTTGCCGCAGCTTTTGGCATTAACTTTATGATACTCTTTGACATTACAGCGACAGCTTGGCTTATTATGTTTATCGTGTGGTCTGTACGTTTTTTGACAGTGCTTGTTACGGGTAAAAAGTTAACAGATTAACTGCTATAATGCGGGATGTATAAATTATTATTTATTTTTATTCTTACTGGTAGTTTTGTATGGTCAGCAACAGCTGACCAAGTAGAAGAATATCTCTCTGTCTCTACGGCAGAAGAAGAGCTCTTAGCCTTAGAAGCACAGTTTTCTTTTATGCAAAATAGCTTTTCAGCCAAAGAAGATCAAAAAACGTACGATATGCAACTCCTCTCTGTACGTTTTAAAGAGTCACTCCAACGTAATCTTAGTGAAAATGAGATGAATGAAGTACTTGAGAACTATAAAGATGTTCTCTATTTACAGTTTGTATCTACTACTACCTATAGTCCAGATAAAAATGAAACAGAAGCGTATCTTTTCAAACTTCAAGAAGATGAAACTGCACAGGAGCGTTTAGATATTTTAGAACAAATTTCCAAAGCTTTAAATAACAAAGAGTCTATGCTTGTGATGTTTGATGAACTTATGAAACCTCTACTGCAAAGTGCCAATGGTGGTACTGATATAGATAAAAAGATGATGGATAAAAGAAGAGAACTTTATATGAAGTCACGTATAAAAGATGCAAGAGAAGATACACTTTATAACCTAAAAGACTTTAGCATAGAAGAGCTAGATGAGCTACTTACTATCGTTAAAACATCTTCAGTACAACGTGAAGTAAAAGTTGTATATGTGGCAACTGCTTATGCACTTAAAGAGTTCTTTCTCTCTATGGCTAACCGTTATGACATCTCGAAACATGACCCAAGTAAATACAAAAAAACCTCGAAAGACACGAACAATACTAAATAATATGAAACCTATATACATTACAGACCTAGACCATACCTTCCTCCGATCTGACCAAAGTGTGAGTGACTTCTCTGCTAAAGTCTGGAACGACAAAAGCAAAGATGCCATACTCTCAGTAGCCACGGCAAGAAGCTTTCAGAAGTCTCATGACTTTTTAGATAAACTTCACTTAGATGCACCCATGATACTTCTCGATGGTACGATGATAGTTACACCAGAAAAAAAACTTATAGATATTAAAACCGTCAACAAAGAGTTAGGAGATGCCATCATTACTGAGGGTGCAAAGTATGGCATATACCCTTTTGTGATAGCCCTTAAAGATGTAGCAACACTCGATGAGGCTTTTCTTTTTCCTACCACACTCAACCTTCACCAACATGGTGTACTGGAAAACTACCGTAATGACCCACGTATGATAGAGTGCAAAAACATACGTGCAATGGATATGAACTTAAAACTCGTCTATTTTGGAGAGTACAATACCCTAAACCCTCTAGCCAAACAGCTAGAACGTACCTTTGGCAAAGAGCTAGAGTATAAACTCTCTCCAGAAAAGTACTCAGACGGATGGTTCCTTACTATACTCCACCCAGAAGGAGACAAAGCCCATGCCCTCACAAAAGTGATGGAGTACCTAGAGCGTGATACAAAAGATGTCACGGTATTTGGTGACTCTGTCAATGACATAGGTATGTTTAAACTTGCAGGTACTTCTGTGGCTGTCTCTAATGCCCTAGATGAAGTAAAAGATGTGGCTGATGTGGTTTTGGAGCATTCTAATGATGAGGATGGGGTTGCAAAGTATTTGGAGAGATGTATATAATTAAGATTGTCAGGATGTTCTACAC
>CAZXGY010000183.1:0-3510 GCA_964640455.1 uncultured Sulfurovum sp. | reverse complement strand
TTATTTGCAAATGCAAATAGGCAAGTACTTTATGTACGATGTAATAGTACAATGTAATAACTTAAATCTATGTACACTCATAGCCACCACCTAGCTACACACAAACTTTATCTAAGAAATATATCATATAATTTAATAAGTAAGTATAACTTTATATTTAAATTAAATTAAGGAAAGACAGATGGCACATATAGAATTACCAGAGTTTGAAGAGATGACTCCTGCGATACAGGATAAGGCAAGACCCATTTTGGAGAAGACAGGAAAATTGGGAGAGATATTTAAACTACTTGCTATTGATGAAAAAATTTATTTTGCAACAGATGAAATGATACAAAGATATTTATTGGATGAGACAACACTTTCTTATAATATTAAGGAGGCTATAGCACTTCTTATCTCCAAAGAAAATGGATGTAAAATGTGTGTAGATGTGCACAAAAGCATAGCAAAAATGCTTGGACTTAGTGATACTATGATAGAAGAGATACTTGAGGGTGTTGATGCTATTCATACAGATGACAAAGATAAAGCACTTTTAAATTTTTGTATTAAAGCATCACAAAAAGAGAACTATAAAATACTCAAAGAAGAGATAGATGCACTCAAAGAGATGGGTTGGAGTGGTGTTCAGATTATAGAAGCCGTTGCCATCACAGGTTACTTTAACTATATTAATACACTTTCAAATGTTTTTGGGTTAGGGCAATAGTATTAGAGAGTAATATTTTTTGATGTATGCATGAATGATTATAAGTAATTATTTTATAAATATTTAAAAGTAGGTGGTACCGCAGGTCGGATTCGAACCGACACGCCCGAGGGCAGAAGATTTTGAGTCTACCAAGTCTACCAGTTCCATCACTGCGGCACATGTAATATACATATAGGTATAAAACGTGAGGAGAATTTTACTCCTAGCCAGCTTAAACATCGTTGAGTATGACTTTAATTCCTAATTTCATGGCAATTTGAAAGATTTTCATAGTTGACTTATTTTAATTTGTTATAATGTCTTCATTAATTAATATTAACTTGGGATTTAGGAACAAATTTGAAAATAACGATTATCATCACAGCAATACTCTTTTTATATGGTGCATTTTCAACACTCTTTTCTGATACTGCACTGGCAGGTAACATTGGAAAGATAGTGGGAGAGACAAATATTTATCTTTTTGGATATCTTGCCTATATTAATATTTTTATTCTTTTTTACCCACTTTATAAACTTTATACCGATGTACGTGTACGTAAAGATCTTGATTTTTATTTAGGCTGGATACTCTTTTTTATTGCGTTAGTCATATTTGAAGCGTTGGTTTTAGAGTTGAAAAATGCTGGGTATTTAGGTACACAGGTGGTTGAGTTCTTAGAGCCATTCATCGGTAAAGCAGGGCTATGGCTTCTTTGGCTTATGATTGTGACTCTCTCTTTAGTATTTATTTTAGATGATGATTTCTCTTTTCCAAGCATGAAGGTTAAAACACCAAAAACATCACTTCCTTTAGGGTGGTTAGGGAGAACAATGGGTACTGTACGTACCGTATTGAAAAAAATATTTACTAACCCTTTTGCCTCTCCTTCTTTAGAAGATGAGATGATGCCTATACTTGATGAGGCACCAAAACCTAAACGTAAAGCACCTGTAAAACGTAAGCCAGTAGTGAAAAAACGAGTAACAAAAATTGAACAAACACCGTTAGCTACTTTAGATGAAGTGGCAGAAGATGCTGTCATCAATGAGATACTTGAACTAGAACATGATATGCAGAGTGCAACAGTAAAAGAAAACAGCAGTACCAACTCCAATGTACAGATAGTCTCAGAACTAGAAGAGAACTCTAAACTCATGGAACAGATAGATAAAGGTACTGTAGCAAAACCAAAAAACTTTAAACTACCTAAGCTTGATTTTTTACAAAAAGCACCTAAGATTACCAAAAAAGTAAATGAAGCAGAGATAGACAGAAAAATAGAAGATTTACTTGCTAAGTTACAACAGTTTAGAGTAGATGGTGATGTGGTTAGAACATATTCTGGTCCTCTAGTCACAACCTTTGAGTTTAAACCTGCACCCAATGTAAAAGTTTCTAAAATACTTGGACTGCAAGATGACTTGGCTATGGCACTAAGTGCTGAGACCATCCGTATACAAGCACCTATTCCTGGGCGTGATGTGGTAGGGATAGAGATACCAAATGAGAGTATAGATACAATTTACTTACGTGAGATACTTGAATCTGATATATTTAAAGAGTCTTCTTCTCCATTGACTGTGGCTTTAGGTAAAGACATTGTGGGGAATCCCTTCATAACAGATATTAGAAAGCTTCCTCACTTGCTTATAGCCGGTACGACGGGTTCTGGTAAATCGGTAGGTATTAATGCCATGATTCTTTCACTGCTTTACCGTAATGACCCAGACCAGTTAAAACTCATGCTCATAGACCCTAAAATGCTAGAATTTGCTGCGTATGAGGATATTCCACATCTTATTACACCTGTCATTACAGAGCCAGTTAAAGCCATCGCTGCACTGGCAAATATGGTAGGAGAGATGGAGCGTCGTTATAAACTTATGGCTGATGCCCGTACGAAAAATATAGAAAGTTATAATGAAAAGGTTAAGAAGACAGGTGCCGAGCCGTTTCCGTTTATCGTGGTAGTCATAGATGAACTTGCTGACCTCATGATGAATGGTGGTAAAGAAGTAGAGCTAAGCATAGCCAGACTTGCACAGAAATCACGAGCTTGTGGTATACACCTAGTCGTAGCCACACAACGTCCAAGTGTCGATGTTGTCACAGGACTCATTAAAGCCAATTTACCTTCACGACTTTCGTATAGAGTAGGGTCTCGTATAGACTCTAAAGTGATTTTAGATGCACTAGGTGCAGATAGCTTACTTGGACGTGGAGATGGACTCTTTACCCCTCCTGGTTCTACTGGACTTGTACGTATTCATGCACCATGGAATACAGAAGAAGAGATAGAAAAGATTGTTGACTTCCTCAAAGCACAGCGTGTACCAGAATATGATGAGAGTTATTTAGTCGTAGGTGGTGCATCTGCAGTAGCCAATGGTGGTAATGAGGAGATAGTACTTGACCCACTCTATGAAGAGGCAAAAATGGTTGTACTCAATGACAATAAAACGTCTATATCTTACTTACAGCGTAAGCTACAAATAGGCTATAACCGTTCTGCAAATATTATAGAACAACTTGAAGCAAAAGGGGTACTTTCTGCTCCAAATACAAAAGGTAACAGAGAAATATTATAGTTTTTCTGTAACCATCCGATACAACAAATTTATCTCTTTCATTCATCTATCTTATAACATCAAAAATAAACAAGATTTCTGTTATTATCTGCGTATCAAATATTACCAAATAGGAGACATATATGTCATTACTAGCAGATTATAGAACTCATACAGATGAGCGTGCAGCACTTGGTGTTACACCTCTTGCACTTACAGCAGATCAAGTAGCACAACTTGTTGAA
>CAZXGY010000182.1:3097-3532 GCA_964640455.1 uncultured Sulfurovum sp. | reverse complement strand
ATTCTTTTTTAGATCGAAAAAGACTATTGCTGGAGGACCAACAATTTCAAAACTTTTTTGAAGAGCTATCTCTTCTTCTGAATTTTTTGTAACATCTATTCTAATTAATTCAACTCTATTCATTAGTTTTTTAACTTCACTATTAGAAAATGTCTCTTCTTCTAACTCTTTACATGCAGTACACCAAGAGGCAGAAAAATCAACTAAAATTGGTTTTTTTGCATCTACTACTGCTCTTGCTAACTCTTTCTTGTTCACTTGAGTTGCTTTAGTACTACGTTTTTCTTCTGCAACTTTATTGAGTAAGGCATCTGATTCTTGTATCAGTTTTAAGTTTGGCTTTTCTTTTTTGGCAGTAGCAATAGCCATATCGACAATCTTTCTTTCGGCTTCACTCAGATGTAATTTTTTTACATACTATTTGGTTTTCAATGC
>CAZXGY010000182.1:0-3087 GCA_964640455.1 uncultured Sulfurovum sp. | reverse complement strand
TTTTACATACTCATGTACAGCACTTCCGCGGTAGAACTGTACATCTTGTTCTTCTTTGCTTGTCATCTTTCTTCCCGTACGTATGTTTCGGTTCTGCTACCATCAACTCAGGTTCATAGAGGCTATTAGTTGCTTCACCATTGACTTGTTTTAGTCCCTTGGAGATCAACTCATACATAATATTTGCAAACCCCTCTCTAATTCTCTCTTTCCCCCAATACTTGTGTAGCTAGGTTCTGGTGGACATCAAGGCTATCAATCACGGCATCATTGATGGCTTCAGAAAAACCACCCATCATAGATTGTTCTTTGGTGTTATTGCGTACTTGCTCCATTACCTTATCGTTCTCTAAAACTTTGTCTTTAATGGTATTGGCATAGTTGAGCATATCCTCATCACTCAATTCACCTTCAAACAATGCATTCATGTGACCCAATACTTGTGAGAGTAGTTCTTTCTCTGGGTCTCTGGCTGTTGCTCCACCTTCACCAATAGAAGCCAATTCACCTTCCCCTGCCAAAGCAATGTCTTGGCTCTTCTGTCTGTGAAGCTTGTAGTGTGATAGCTTCACTAACGAGATGTCTATAGGGTTTTTAGGGTCATTGGTCTTCAAGTTAGGGATGAGTGCCTTTACAAAGGCTGATAATTTCAATAATCCTTCATCAGCATCATCTACAATTTGAGACAAGAACTCATACATGCAAAGGAACGTAATAAGATCTTTTTTAAAGATGTCCAGTGCATTTTTCTCTTCATTGGCTTCTTTGAGATCTAACTCATAGTTACGAATAGCCTTGTCATCCTTATTGGGCTTTGCTTCTTTCGGACTGCTTTTAATGCTACCTATGTTCTCAAGGATTCCTTTGTATCTGTTCTTGTATCTATCTACAGCTGGCTTGATAGCAGAACTCATAGATGCCTGTGTACCTTTTGGATCAAAAAAGGCTTTGTCATAGTTCTCAACATCCAGTGAGGTAAAGATGTCATTCTGTTCTAGTCTGTGTTGCATATCGTAAACGATGTTAGGGTCTGTGACATCTTCTATCTCTGTCGTGTTGTAGTAAGGCTCAAAAGCTTCTTTAATGTCTGATGCTTCATTGAAAAAGTCTAAAATGAAGGTCTGCTCTTTACCTGGATAAGTTCTATTGAGTCTTGAGAGTGTTTGTACACAGCCTACACCACCCAACTTCTTGTCTACATACATGGCACAAAGTTTGGGTTGGTCAAATCCTGTCTGAAATTTGTTTGCCACCAGCATCACTTAGTAGTCATTGCTGTCAAATTCTTTACGCATGTCCCGTCCTCTAAGGTTGGGGTTCATATTGGCTTCTGTGTACTCTTTTGAGGTTCCCTCTATGTCATCCTCAATCTTGCCTGAAAACGCTACCATAGCCTGCATTCTATCTTCTATGCTATGTTCCTCTAGGTACTTGTCAAAAGCCAACTTGTATCTGACTGCTGCATTCCTGCTTGAAGTGACCACCATCGCTTTGGCTTGACCGTCTAACAAGTGAGCAACATGAGTTCTAAAGTGTTCACAGATGATTTCTATCTTTTGTGCAATGTTGTGAGGATGAATGTTGAGCCACTTAGCAATTTTAACCTTGGCTCTTTTACTCTCTACCTCTTCATCTTTATTTGGCTGTGCATGCTCTAACTTGTAGTAGAGTTTGTAGGTTGTGTAGCCTTGGAGTACATCGAGGATGAACCCTTCTTCTGTTGCCTGCTTCATCGCGTAAAGATGAAAGGCTTGAGGTTTGTTTGTCTCAGAGGGTGCTTCATCTGGTTTAGGCAGCACACCGAACATCTCTAGTGTTTTGGTTTTGGGTGTCGCTGTAAATGCATAGAAGCTTAGACTGCCACTGGCACTTCTTGTCTCTATAGAAGCTCGTATGATGTCTTCTGCACTCAGTTCTACCCCTTCTTCTACCTGCTCAGTAGTGAGTACTTCTCGTAACTGCTTCGCTGTTAAACCTGTCTGTGACGAATGAGCTTCATCGGCTATGATGGCATAGCTCTTGTCCTTGAGTGTGGTTCTCTCTCGTATGGCATCGAGTACAAATGGAAAGGTCTGTATGGTGGTGATGATGATCTTCGCACCACGTTCAAGAGCCTCTGCCAGTTGAGTAGACTTCAACTCAGTAGAACCTTCTCTGGTAATTCCGACTACCACACCTTCTTTATGCTCAAAGCTAGAGATAGTCTCTTGTAGCTGATTGTCAAGAACGGTAGGGTCTGTAATGACGATGACCGAGTTAAAGATAGACTCTTCATTATCATTATGCAATGAGGAGAGCTGATGTGAGAGCCACGCTATAGAGTTGAACTTCCCTGAACCTGCTGAGTGTTGTATGAGGTAGTGGTTTCCTGCACCTTTGGCTTTGGTGTCTGCCAGTAGTTTTCTAACGACATCGAGTTGGTGGTATCTTGGAAAAATAAGTGTTTCACTTTTACTTTTTTTACCTTGGTAGTCTTCTTTGGTCTTTACTTCTAAATGAATGTACCGAGCGATGATGTTCAGTATGGAGTCACGCTGTAAAACCTCTTCCCATAGGCATGATGTTGCGTAAGCGTTAGGGTTTGGTGGGTTCCCTGCTGAACCGTCTGCCTGACCTTTGCTGAATGGTAAGAAGTAAGTATTTGGACCTGCAAGCTTTGTAGTCATGTAGACTTCATCGGTACTAACAGCAAAGTGGACTAAAGATCTACGCTTGAACTCAAGCAGTGCTTCACCTTTCGCTGGTCTGTCGTACTTGTACTGGTTGATGGCATCTTGTACGTTTTGTGTAAAGTCTGTTTTTAGCTCTAGGGTAGCTATGGGTATGCCATTTAGAAATAGTACGAGGTCTAAGCGTTCTTTGCCACTCTTGGTTGTTACCTCTTGTACTACTCTTAAAATGTTCGCATCATGCTTGGCTTGTGTATCGGGGTTATGTAGTTCGGGTTTGAACTGGCAAAGCTTGAACTTAGAGCCCATGTATTTAAGCTCATTATGCAAGTAGTGAAGTGAACCATGTTTGTCCATCTCTTTGGCTACATGTTTACATAGCACTTCATCAGTTTTAGCACCTTCACGCTTTTGCATC
>CAZXGY010000181.1:0-3556 GCA_964640455.1 uncultured Sulfurovum sp. | reverse complement strand
CAGTTGCAGGCATAAATTGCCACAAACCTACTGCCTTTTTAGAAGATACAATATCTGTAGAAAATCCTGATTCAACCATAGAAAGATAGATAAAGAGATCACTCACGCCATCATCAAGTAGTTGTCCTTGCATCATTGGTAAAACTTCTTCTCCTCTTTTAAGTGATCGTGTATAAAAGCCTTTAAGTTTCTTCTCGTTTTTCTCTACAAAGGAGATAAAATCATCATTATATAAATAGGATTCATCTACATTAAATTCATTAAACACGTAGATATAACTTGGATATTTACTTTCTAACGATTGGGCATCAACAACTGTGATATATACTAACTGTACCCATAATAATAGTTTTAGATAATGAATCATTTTTTGCATTAAAATTTAAAAAGCCTTTGTGCATTTTGAGTACTTATGATTGCAATTTTTTCACTTGTCATACTAGAGAGTTCAGCCATTTTATCTGCAACAAATGTAGTATAACTAGGTTCATTACGTTCACCACGATGAGGGTGTGGCGTAAGGTAAGGTGCATCTGTTTCTATGAGTAATTTATCTTCTGGTATTTTAGAATAAACATTGATGAGCTTTTTTGCATTTTTAAAGGTTAGTACTCCACCTATACCATAGTAAAAGTTCTTTTTTACAAGTTTAAGTAGAGACTCATCTGCATTATAACAGTGTAACACCCCACCCTCTTCACCTGCATATTTATCCAGCAGTTCTAAACAATCTGCACTTGATTCACGAACATGGACTATAAGCGGTTTTTTCATCTCTTTTGCCCACAATATTTGTTCAATAAAAACTTCTTTTTGGATAGCTTTTTCTTTTTCCACGGCTTCTTCAGCCTCAGGTAGACGAAAATAGTCTAATCCACACTCTCCAATAGCCACGCATTTAGGATGGTTCACATACTTTTCTAAATAACTTTTATCATAATTTTCAGCATCATAAGGATGCACACCTACCGCAAAGTATACACTTTCATCCTGCTCCGATAATGCAACTGCTCTTTCTAACGTCTTAGGATCAGCACCAGGTATAATAAATTTTTCTACACCTTTTTGTTTTGCATTTTCAAGTACGCTATCTATATCATCATTATATCTGTCATCATCTAGGTGACAATGTGTATCTACTATCATTTATAACCTAATTTTTAGCGTATTATAACAAAAAATTTAAAGCCTTAAAATCTCAACATAACCTTAAATAAGATATTATGTATTATTAAGTAACCACTCAAGGGGGCGGATGATGCTTGGATTAATCATCATATCTATTTTTGTTTTACTTGTCGTTAGTATCATTATCTTTGAAATCAAAAATGAAAGAATATATCAGGAAAAACGTCGTCAAAGACGCGAAGGTAAACAACCTAAACAAACCATTCCCAAAGATCCTTTTCCAGAAGAAACAATAGCTAAACCTAAGCCAACAGAAACTCCTAAACAAGAACCCATAAAAAAAGAAAAAAAACTACCTATTTGTACCTATCCAAAATTTACACATGTGCGTCTTATTGAAATGGGTCTTTCAGATGAAGAAGCAAAAGAATTTGTACAAGAACTCATTCCTCAACTTGAAGCACAAATTCCACTCATAGAAGAGGTATTAGCTATTCCAGACTTTCATCAAATGGAACGTCTAACACATAGTATCAAAGGTTCTACAACAAACTTAGGTACAGGAGGTATTTCCGACCTCTTAGTTGAGTGTAATACTTACCTAAAAACAGGAACAGATATAGATATTGCAAAAGCTTATCTTGGATATTTAGTACACTATACCAAAGAGCTTAAAGAACAATATAGTTAAGCTCTTAATTTTTTAGCAAATTCAACAGCTTCATCTGTAGGATTTTCTCCTGCGATAATACGTGATATTTCAGCTATCCTACCCTCTTGACTCAATACAATAACTTTACTTTTACTATTTTCTTTAATAACCACTATATGCTGTTCTGCTTGAGCGGCAAGATGGGGTTGATGAGAGATAGCAAATACTTGGTATACCGAAGAAAGTTTTTGTATCATTTTAGCGATAGCTATTGACTCATCTCCTGAGACATTAGCATCTATCTCATCAAGTATAAGCACCCCTTGTCCCTGCTTTTCAGAGATAGTTGAAGCCATAAGTGCCAAACGTACACGATTAAACTCGCCACCACTAAGTGTAGCAGTAGATGAGTTACCTAATTGTACCTCTACAGCATCTAAACCATTTTTACCTAATATTTCCATCTCAAAACTAAACTTAAGTGCTGGAAGTTTAAGTGTTGTTAAGTAACCTTCTAATACTTTCTCCAATCCTTTTGATTCCTCTTTCCTTGCTTTAGATATCTGTCTTGCAAGTGTGGAAAGTTCAGTATATTCCATCGCTAAAAAACTCTCAAGCATACTCTTGTCTTGCTCAATATTCTGATACCCTGACAGCTCTTTTTTCTTTGCATCTTTATATACGATAGCTTCTTCTATAGAACCATAACGTTGTTGCAAAGCTGTAATATCAGAAAGTCTATCAAGTATCTCTTCTACATCCATCTCTTCAAGTTCGGCAGCTAAATGTTCTGTCTCTTCAAAATCAGCACGCACTTGGTTCATCGCATCAGTAAATAATGAAGCATCTTTATCTAAGAGTTTATAAACCTCTTCAACAGCACTCTCCGCAGCAAAGATGTCCATGGCTGTACCCAATGATGCTTTTATTTTATCTATACGTGAGAGTTGCTTTTTCACTTGCATCAGTTCTTCATCTTCACCCACGATAGGATTGATTTTTTCAATTTTATCTACTTCATAAGTAGCAAACTCTATGAGTTCAGCAAGTTTGGCTTCATCTTCTTTTATTTTAGCTAGTTCTTGAGCTTTTACTTTGTAGTTTGCATAACGCTTTCTATACTCTTTAAGTAATTTTTTAAACTTCTTATCTTTAGCTAAAAGTGCATTATCTAACATTGCGAGTAGTGTATCTGACTCAAACCCACTCTTATCACGTACAGAAAGGTACTGCACATAAGGAGCAAACATCTCTGCAAGTACTTTTTTAGAGATGTTTTGTCCCTCTATGAAATAGCGAAGTTTCTCTTTTTTAAGTGTTTTTATCGTTAGTTCACTGTCCAGCTCATATAGTTCACTTTGCAAAGCTTCTGGCTTTTGTAAACTCACTTCACAGAGTGATGCAGCACCTTGTGTTGTGTAACCAAAGCTAGAGAGTATGGCTGACATAAGTACAGATTTACCTGCTCCAGATGGTCCAGAAAAGACCACTAAACCTTTGTCAAACTCTAACTCTACTTCATCAAAACTCACAAGTTCACGAAGGTATAAACGCTCAATCAATGCTCATCACCCCATGAAAGTTTATCACGCAGTACAGAGAAGTAGTTACGTTCTTTTCTATGGAGTAATTTTGCTCCACGTTTTGCACCCATAATAACAAGTACATCATCTGAAGTCATTTCATAATCATCTTGCCCATCAATAACTGCAATAATACGCTCTTCAGGAGAAGAGAGCTCAATAGTAAAATCTGCAGGAACAACCAATGGACGTT
>CAZXGY010000180.1:0-3593 GCA_964640455.1 uncultured Sulfurovum sp. | reverse complement strand
TTACATTAGGTACTTGCCCTACTACTTCTTCAAACGATACAGTAGTCTTATCATAGACACTCTCTTCACCAATAATAGATACCGATGTTGTAGTCTCTGAAAGTTTCTTTTCCCTAAAATCAGAACTTACTACGATAGGATCGAGTGTTACTTCCTCTGCAAAAGTTGGTGTTGTCAATAATGCAGAAGATGCAAGTATTGAAAGTGTTAAAATTTTTGATGTCATGTGTTTCCCTTTTTATGTTATCAATAAAAGAGAAAAGAAGTGTATAAAACGTAGTATGAACTAAGTATACAATTCTCTTCCCTACGCTGGAATTATCCAGTTCAAGTTCAACGGGTTTTGTTATCTCAGCTAAGCAAATAGCACCCCGAGAGATTGATATCTTAAGTTATACAAAAAATTTGTTTGGATTATCCTTAAATAAGAGTATTTTACTCCTATTTAAGTAAATTGGTGCCAGAAAGGTGTCCCAACAGTTGGGGTAGATGGAGAAGCAAATTCTCTTTCTTGCATGACCCCTGCTTCATAGCCCAAACGACCTGCTTCAACAGCTACTCTAAATGCATCTGCCATCTTTACAGGGTCTTGTGCTAAGGCTATAGCCGAATTGAGTAGTACGCCATCATAACCAAGCTCCATTGCTTGCGTGGCATGTGATGGTTTACCGATGCCTGCGTCAACCACTAGCTGTAAGTCAGGAAACTGTTTACGAATAGCAATAAGATTATCTGGATTCATAAGCCCTTTCCCCGAACCTATCATCGAACCCCAAGGCATGAGTATTTTACACCCAACATCAGCTAACCTTTTGGCTACTACCAAGTCATCTGTCGTATAAGGGAAGACTTCAAAACCTTCTTTTATGAGGACTTCTGCTGCCTTGACTGTCTCAAATGGATCTGGTTGTAGGTTGTACTGATCACCTATGACTTCAAGCTTTATCCAATTCGTTCCAAAAACTTCTCTTGCCATCTGTGCAGTGGTAATGGCTTCTTTCGCAGAGTGAGAACCTGCCGTATTGGGTAGTACTTCAATACCAAAAGACTTAATAATATCCCAAAAATCATTACCACCTTTAGTATCACTATTACCCGCAGCTTGACGACGTAGTGCCACGGTGACTATCTGAGCACCAGATACTTTAATAGCCTCTTCCATATTGGAAGGAGAGGGATAAAGTGCCGAGCCTATAAGTAGACGAGAAGACAAAGTTCTACCCCCTATCTTCCATTCATCACTATTCACTATTAACTTTTCATTATTCACTATCTACCCACCTTGTACGGGAGCGAGTATCTCTATACTGTCGTTATCTCTTACCATCATTGTTTCATAGGTTGCAAGAGCTATAAAAGTACCATTAAGTGCTACGGCAAATCCTTTACCTTTATACTCTAACGCTTTGATAGTCTCTTTTATATTTAACCCATTTGGGATCGTTGTTCTTGTACCGTTTACTATAATTTCAATCATTTTAATATTCCTTCATTCAATGCTTTTTCTACTATGGCAGGAGCGAGTAAGTATCCATGTCTATAAAGTCCATTGATACGTGTGAGTCCTTTTTCATTCTCTATACGAGGCAGGTTATCTTTAAAGGCAGGACGACAGTTAGTCTCAGAGTTTACGATGCGTGCTTCACCAAACTTAGAGTGCGTAGCAAAAACCGCAGAGAGTAACTCCATATTCGAACGTACTGAGATAGGGGAGGTATCTTCACTCTCTATTTCTGTAGCCCCCACAATGTAACGCTTAGAACCACTACTTTGAGAGAGTTTGCACTCTTTACAGTACTCAAGTTCTATCCCCTCGCAGCCATTACCTCGTGGAACAATATAAATCTTATAACGTGGATGAAGTAGTCTGGTTGGTCTGGTAATATCTATCTCGTTTGACTCTAACCAAATCACTTCACCTCTTACACCACGCAGGTCTGAAAAATGTTCTTTTGCTCCTAAGCCACGTGCATCAAATACCCAGTCAAAAACTTCTTTTGCACCATCAACATAGACAGTATGAGCTTCGAGTTTCTCTACTTCACTAAATTCTCGCCATACAACATTGGCTTGCCTATCAAAGTAGTTGGTAGAAAACGCCATAAATCTCTGTGCATCTACATACCCCTCATCTTTGATGTAAAAAGCCTTTTTATGATGCTCTAGTTCAGGCTCAAGTTCACCAAGCCCTATACTGTCAAGTGTCTCAATATCTTTTGCCTCTTCTACTTTACTTTGAAGTGTGTCTATAAAGTGTGTTAGTTCAGACATGTCTTGTGGGTGTGCTGTAATAATCGTACCATCAAGCTTACACCCATCAAAAACACCTACCTCTTTAAGCAGTGGTTCCCAAAGCGCCATAGAACGACGACCCAAATCAAAGATAACAGACTCAGCTGTCTCCAACTCTGCAAAAGGAGCCAACATACCTGCTGCTGTAAACCCTGCAGCAGAGGTAGATTCTTTAGAATCTTTTTCAAACAATGTAATAGTATGTTCTTTAGATTTAAGTAAGTTCAGAGCCAACACTCTACCTACCAAACCTACACCTACTATGGCTATATTCATACTCTACCCTTTCGTATCGTAGGTCGGGGTGTCCTCTCCCCGACTTTAGATTCAATCTACAAACTAAATTTTTTTCTTTTTAAAAATTTCTTGTCGGGAAGAGGACATCCCGACCTACATTAAACTATTTTATCTGCCTCGACATAAACCTCAGAACCCATCTCTTTGAACTTCTCAGACATCTCATCCATACCTTGTTGTTTCGCAGAATCTATATCAGTGCCAAGTTCATCTGCATACTCACGTACCTCAGCAGAAATTTTCATAGAACAAAACTTAGGCCCACACATAGAACAAAAGTGTGCTACTTTTGCAGCCTCCATTGGAAGTGTTGCATCGTGATATTCTCTCGCACGTTCAGGGTCAAGACCAATGTTAAATTGATCAACCCATCTAAACTCAAATCTAGCCAATGACATTGCATCATCTCTAGCTCTAGCTCCGGGATGACCTTTAGCTACATCAGCGGCATGTGCTGCTATCTTGTAAGTAATGAGTCCTTCTTTTACATCTTCTCTGTTAGGGAGACCAAGGTGCTCTTTAGGTGTCACGTAACAAAGCATCGCACACCCATACCAACCTATCATTGCTGCCCCAATTCCTGAAGTAAAGTGATCATACCCAGGGGCAATATCTGTCGTTAAGGGTCCAAGTGTATAAAATGGTGCTTCATCACACCATTCTAGTTGTTTCTCCATGTTCTCTTTAATCATATGCATCGGTACATGTCCCGGCCCTTCGATGAGGGTTTGTACATCATGTTTCCATGCGATTTGCGTTAAGTTTCCAAGCTCTTTGAGTTCAGCAAACTGTGCTTCATCATTCGCATCAGCACCACTTCCTGGACGTAGTCCATCTCCCAGTGAAAATGTCACATCATAGGTCTTCATAATTTCACAAATATCTTCAAAGTGTGTGTTAAGAAAGTTCTCTTGGTGATGGTGAATCATCCACTTCGCCATAATAGCCCCACCACGGCTTACAATACCCGTGACACGTTTAGCAGTCATCGGTACATGGTGAAG
>CAZXGY010000179.1:0-3605 GCA_964640455.1 uncultured Sulfurovum sp. | reverse complement strand
GGTAATATTCTGCACAAAGAAAATGATAAAATCTATAAACAAAAACTACGTCAGGTGATGTGGGAAGATATAGGTATTATTAGAACAACCAAAGGGCTTCATGAAGCAAAAAATCTCATATATGATATGAAAAATCATGAGATAGGAAGATTGTTACAGTTACGACTGAATACAGCTTCTGCTATTGTAGATGCGGCACTTGCACGAACAGAATCGTTAGGTTCACATTATATAGAAAATGTATAGAGATATAACATATCAAGTAGGAGAAACAATGCACGAACAATTACATTTAACCACAACATGGGTAGGGATACTCTCACTTGCAGTCTTTATCATAGCTTATTACTTTATAGCTACTGAAGACAAATACCTTATCAACAAAGCTAAACCAGCATTACTTGCAGGTACGGGTATTTTTATGCTTATTGGTCTTTATTTTGCTGTCAATGGTATGGACGGACACCATTTAGAAAAAGAAGTTGAACATCTTATTGTTGAAATAGCTGGAATTTTCTTCTTCTTACTCGTAGCGATGACCTATATCGAAGCGATGATAGACAGAGGTGTTTTTTCTGCGTTACGTTATAACCTTGTTTCCAAAGGCTATAGCTATACAAAACTTTTTTGGGTCACAGGAGTCTTGGCATTTTTCATCTCTCCTGTAGCAGATAACTTGACTACTGCACTCATCCTTTCAACGGTACTTCTCACGATAGATAAAGACAATAGAGCATTTCTAGTACCGGGTGCTATCAACATCGTTGTAGCTGCCAATGCAGGTGGAGCATGGTCTCCATTTGGTGATATTACGACACTTATGGTGTGGGTAGGAGGTAAAGGAAGTTTTACAGAATTTTTATTTTTATTCCCAGCAGCAATTGTAGGGTGGGGAATCACGGCAACTTTATTGAGCCGTTATGTGCCAGAAGGAAAACCACCATTTAATGATAATGAAAAGAAAGAAGAAATTGCTGAGGGTGGTAAAGTTATTATCGGTCTTTTTGGTTTAACTATAGCTATGGCAGTTGCTTCTCATCAAGTACTTCACTTACCAGCAATGTGGGGAATGATGTTTGGTTTGGCAGTGCTTAAAATGTATGTTTATAAAATCAATAGAGGACCGTCAGATACACAACTTAATGCTTTTTCATGGATAGCAAAAATTGAAAATGATACGCTTCTTTTCTTCTTTGGTATCTTAGCAGCTGTTGGTGGACTTCACTTCTTAGGATTCTTAGAGTACTTTACAGCACTCTATACACAGTTTGGTGCAACGGCTGTGAATATTGGTGTAGGGTTCCTTTCTGCTATCGTAGATAATGTACCTGTAATGTCTGCAGTCCTGAAAGCCAGCCCAGATATGGGTGCTGATGCTCAGTCTCAATGGATGCTAGTAACTATGACAGCAGGTGTGGGTGGTTCTTTAATTTCATTTGGTTCGGCAGCAGGTGTTGGTGTCATGGGTAAAATGCACGGTATCTATACATTCGCATCACATATGAAGTATGCTTGGACAGTACTTATTGGGTATATTGCATCTATTATTATATGGTATGTTCAGTTTGAAATATTACATATTGGTGCACACCATATGTAGCTTCAATTGTAGGGTTGGCTTTAGCCGACCAAGCAATAAAATAGATTTAAATTATGGTCGGCTAAAGCCAACCCTACAGTATTTGTATAAATAAATTTTAACTGTAAAATTTATTCATATAAATATAAGGAATATTACATGAAACAAGTACCTATTTTAGTACTCGACTTCGGTTCACAATACACACAACTCATCGCCAGAAAACTAAGAGAATCAGGGGTTTACTGTGAAGTGGTACCTTATAGAGAAAACATTGCTGACATTAAGGCACGTAAACCTCAAGGTATCATACTTTCAGGAGGTCCTGCCTCTGTCTATGCTGAAGATGCATATAAACCAGATGAAGAACTATGGTCTTTAGGGCTTCCTATTATGGGGATTTGTTATGGTATGCAGTTAATGACACAGCGTTATGGTGGAGAGGTTGTAGCAGCAGACCATCATGAATATGGTAAAGCAAAATTAACACTTAGTAAGTATGATATTTTTGAAGGTATGAGTAACGATGAGACTGTATGGATGAGCCATGGAGATAAAGCGACTAAGATACCTGATGGTTTTGAAGTCATAGGTACTTCAGAAAACTCTCCTTATGCCGCCATAGCTAACGTGGAGCAAAAACTTTATGCTTTTCAGTTTCACCCAGAAGTACATCATTCTGTTGAGGGTACAAAACTTCTTAAAAACTTTGCAAAACATATTTGTGGCTGTGACAGTACATGGAACATGGGTGGCTTTGCCAAAGAGAAGATAGCACAGATAAAAGCACAAGTAGGGACTAAAAAAGTACTTTGTGGTGTCTCTGGAGGAGTTGACTCTTCAGTAGTGGCTGCGATGTTACATGAAGCCTTACCAAAAGAGCAAATCATCTGTGTATTTGTTGACCAAGGGTTGTTACGCAAGAACGAAGTAGAAGACGTACAAAACATGTTTAAGATGCTTGACATGAACCTCATAACAGTGAGTGCAAAAGCAGAGTTTATGTCTGTACTTAAAGATGTAAGTGATCCTGAGACTAAGCGTAAAGCTATTGGTGAAAAGTTTATAGAGATTTTTGATATTGAAGCAAAAAAACACACCGATGTTGAGTTCTTAGCACAAGGTACACTCTACACAGATGTCATAGAATCAGTCTCTGTTAAAGGGCCTTCTAAGACGATTAAGTCTCACCATAATGTAGGTGGACTACCAGATTGGATGACATTTGAACTTGTTGAACCACTTAGAGAGATTTTCAAAGATGAGGTACGTAAACTTGGTCTTGAACTAGGACTACCTAAAGACATGATAGGACGCCACCCATTCCCTGGACCAGGACTTGCCATAAGAACAATGGGTGCAGTGACAGAAGAAGGGTTACATCTCATACGTGAATCAGATGCCATCATGCAAGAAGAGCTTAAAGCTACTGGCTATTACGACAAAGTATGGCAAGCCTTTACTGTACTTCTTAATGTACAATCTGTAGGTGTTATGGGTGATAACCGTACGTATGATAATACTGTATGTATCCGTATGGTAGAGTCTGTAGATGGTATGACAGCAACTTTTGCACATGTGCCACATGATGTGCTTGAGGGGATGAGTAGAAGAATCATTAATGAAATTGATGGGATAAACCGTGTGGTTTATGACATCAGTTCTAAGCCTCCTGCAACGATAGAGTGGGAGTAGTCTTCTTTTACTTCAGTATTGCAAGATAGAATTAGGTAAGGTTATTGTAAATAACCTGCCTCTTTAAGGATACCTATGAAAATACAACTTTTTAACGCTTTTTTTAAACTCCCCTTTCTTTTTTTAACGCTTTCTTTCTTTGTATATGCAGGAGGTAATAGTGATATGCCATCTGAGACAGAAGAGATTAAAGATACCATTGTTGTACATGGTATGGTACTTCATGGGCGTGTAATGGATTTAGGTCCTGAAAAACTTTCTTTTAAACTACTGTATAGTGAAGGACTCAATCATATTGCCTATAAAGATATTGAATCTATTATGACTAAAT
>CAZXGY010000178.1:0-3607 GCA_964640455.1 uncultured Sulfurovum sp. | reverse complement strand
GAGCAATCATTCTACAAGGTCCACACCATGGAGCCCAAAAGTCTACCATTGTTACACCTTCTGCTACAGTTGCTTCAAAATTTTCTGCTGTTAATTCTACATATTTTGCCATATTTAAGTCCTTTAATTTTTGTTTTGAAAATTATATCTTAATTTCATTAATGAGTTATAGCTTATCTTTATTATTTTGTCAACTATTTTTAACTCTGTAGAAAAGTATACACTTATTGTGTAGAAATAGTGTGTAATGGCACTTCTTCATACTCTGTAGAACGTGTACCTTCTATGGCTTTGTTACTGCATCCTTTCACTGTATAGACAAAAGATATCTTGGGCTCATCTGTACTATTTTTATTAGCCCGATGCAAAAGTTTACAATGAAAAAGTACCACATCCCCTTTTTTTAGAGGGTGGGAAGTTTTAGTTTTAGCCAAAGCTACATTTTCAAGCGTATCTTCTCTAAAATATTCTTTTTCATCGAAAGATGATGCTCCAAAATACATGGTATGACTTTTAGGAATAAATTCCAATACACCATTTTCACTATACTCTTCATCCAGTGCCAACCAAACACTCACAAGGTTATCATTCTCAAAATTCCAGTAGCGAAAATCTTGATGCCAAGAGGTCTCTGTAGATGTATGTGGCATTTTTGTCATGATGGAGTTATGATGGGCAATAGTGATCGTAGGGTCTTCTCCCAATACCTGCTTTAATACCGGACGTATCTTCTGGCTCTCCATCCACTGCTTAAAGACAATATCACGATGATAGACCTGCCGAAGTCTTCTTACGGTAATACGCTCTTCAAACTGTTCACTATGTCCATCAGAGATGCGTTCTCTCTCATCTTTAGACTTATCTACATACTCTGTCTCTGTCTCTATCGGCGGTACTTTATGCTTTAAGTGTGCTTTTGCTATATCTTTAATAGTATCACAGAGTGCATGGTCAGCAAACTGCGACAAAAGCAAAAAGCCATCTTTGTTAAACTGTGCTAACTGTTCATCAGTAAGTTTCATAAGTTCACCTTTGAAATATGATTAAAATGCATTATAGCGTAACATTCTCTATGAATTCTACTTCATCTCCACGTACAATAAGTGCATCTATACTAAAAGACATGTCTAAACGTTTAGTTTTTAAGTAATATTGTGCAGAATTTATGACTTTACGAAGTTTGGCAGGGGTAACATTGTAGACAGGGTCAAAAGAGTTAAACTGACTCCCTTTGACTTCTATAAAATGAAGTACATCCTCATGTTTAGCAATAATATCTATCTCCCCTAGTTTCCTAGCAAAATAGTTACGCTCTAAGATGATGAACCCTTCTTGTTCCAAAAACCGTGTAGCAAGACTCTCACTTTCATCACCGAAAAGTTTGGGTAGTTCACGCATATTTTCTCCTCTTCATCTTGAAGTCGCAAATTGCGACATCAAGTTATAAAAGAAGTATAGAGTAAAAAAAGAGAAAGAGATAAAAATATGTCATATTGACATATTTCCAAGTTTAACGGTAACTGAGCTTGTCGAAGCTACCCACATGCAACCTCATCCCCAACAGGGATAATATCTACTTTGATAGACTTAAATCGTGCTGTCCAGATGAGTTCATCAGCTTCATCACCAAAGAGTGCATTGATACGACTTTTTGCATGGTGAAAAGTACAGAAAAGCGTACGTGATTTTACTTTTTTTGTATATTTAACAGTGAGGGCTTCACTCTCACCATACTCAGATTTAAGTATCACTTTGTTTCCTAGTTTGACTTCATCTTCTAGTGGTGCTAGAAGTAAGTCTTCATCATACTTACGCATGAGTTTATCTGTCTGTTTTGTTTGTGCTGCATTGTTATAGTGTGCAAGTGTACGTCCTGTAGTAAGGTAATACCCTTCATAACTGTCTTTATAGAAAGTACCATCAAGTATCTCTTGTACTTGCCCACGAGGCTCGTATTGCTTATAGACATACTTACCAAGCCCATCGTCCGTACGGAAGTCAAGTAGGTGAAGTACTGGTGTATCTTCTAAGTAGATAGGCCACTGCATCCCACGCTTGCGGTGACGCTCACGACGGTAGTAGTTTGCCCCACAGAAACGTACAGGAGCAAACTCTCTTACTTCATTCCATACATCTTCACTTGTCTTAAAGTTAAAGTTTTCACCATCACCAAGCTTCTCTGCCATCTGAGTCAGTACTTCCCAATCATCTGGTAAGTCAGACTCTACAAGAGGCTGAGAGAGATGCAGTCTACGCATTGCATTGACATAGACACCTGTCTTTTCATAGGCAGATTTTACCCCTATAACAATGTCTGCTTTTTTAGTCACATCTGTCATAAAGAGCTCTTGTACCATACAGAACTCAAGCATATCCATTGCTTTGTCTATCTTGTTGATATTTGGGTGAATATGCGTAATGTCCTCACCCATGTTTAGTAGTGCTTTAATACGTCCATCTAACATCGCATCCATAAGCTGTGGGGTCATAAGCCCTATCTCTTTTGGCTGTTGATAGTCTGGTGCAAAGTATGGCAAACATCCCATATCACAAGCACCTTGAACATTGTTCTGTCCACGTAAAGGCATGAGACCTGCACCTGTTTTACCCACATTTCCTGTCATAAGTGCTAAGTGTGTTATCGCCATTACAGCATGAGAACCATCTAGGTTTTGTGTAATACCAAGACCCCAGAAAATCATCGACTTTTTTACGGCATACTCTCTAGCAATGTTAGGTATCATCTTCGCTAGGTACTCATAACCTTCTACTTTTTTGAAGAAGTCAGGGTTGGCATAAGGGTCATTTAATATCTTCTCTTTAAAGGCATCAAAGTCTTTCGTACGGTTGTCAATAAAGCTTTGGTCATACAGCTCTTCATCGATGATAACATATGCCATCATATTAAGCACAAGCAAATTAGACTCAAAAGGAATCACACAGTTGTGCTTGGCAAGTTTTGCCAGTTTTGTCTCACGTACATCAATGACTGCTAGGTTGTTATGCTGTTTTGCCACATTGACAATACGGTTTGCGATGATAGGATGTGCTTCCATTGTGTTAGAACCGATAACCACCATAAACTCTGTATCGTAGATGTCATTGTAAGGGTTGGTTGCAGCACCCTCACCCATCGTTGCACGCATCCCTTTAAGGCTTGGAGAGTGACAGACTCTTGCACAGTTGTCTACATGAGGAGAGTCCATCGTTTCACGACAGAACTTCTGGAAAGCATAGGCAGACTCACATGATGTTCTAGCTCCACCGATGGCACAAAAACTGTCTCCACCATACTTCTTTTTAATCTCATCTAGTTTCATCGTAGCGATGCTTGTTGCAGTATCTACATCACAGGTAAGAAACTCATCATTAAATGGCTCTAGTTTATCGGCAAAGGCATCCTTGATGTGTGGGTTTTTCTCTAAAAAAGTTTTACGCACACGAGGCTCACGTATACGGTCTTTAGAATCTACAAAGTCATACCCATACTTACCTTTTATACATAGATTACCCTCAGATACCACACCATCTTGCTGTGCGTATATTTTTATTATCTTATTGTTCTCTACTACACCAGTGATGTCACACCCTACACCACAATAGGTAC